>CAYMXK010000049.1:0-17666 GCA_964393915.1 uncultured Prolixibacteraceae bacterium | reverse complement strand
TGATTTGGCCATAGCAATAAGATGTATTACGGCATTTGTGGAGCCCCCAAGTGCCATTATTAAGGTTATCGCATTTTCGAAGGCCGTTTTGGTCATTATATCCTTTGGCTTAATATCCTTTGTAAGCAGGTTTTTTATAGCCTTCGCTATTAATTTGGGCTCCTGCTGTTTTTGTTCACTAATCGCAGGATTTGATGATGAATAGGGCAAGCTCATTCCCATGCATTCGATAGAAGCTGCCATAGTATTGGCAGTGTACATTCCGCCACAGGCACCGGCACCTGGAATGCAATTTCTAATTATCCCTTTATAATCTTCATCGGAGATATTTCCTGTTATACGTTCGCCATAGGCTTCGAACGCAGAGACAATGTTCAAATCCTGATTCTTCCATTGCCCCTTTCTGACTGTCCCTCCGTACAAAACTATGCCGGGTCTGTTCAATCTGCCTAATGCCATCATGGCTCCTGGCATGTTTTTATCGCAACCTACAATCGGAATTACAGCATCATAAAACTGAGCGCTGACAACAGTTTCAATTGAGTCGGCAATAATTTCACGCGAAGGCAAAGAATATTTCATCCCTTCAGTACCATTGGTAATTCCATCACTAACCCCAATTGTATGGAAAATTAGTCCATACAGTTCTTCCTGAAGATCGATTTCTTTCTTTACCAATGAAGCCAGATCGTTTAGATGCATATTACATGGATTTCCTTGAAATCCGGTACTAACGATACCAACTTGTGCCTTTTTCTGATCACTGGTACTCATTCCGATGGCATAAAGCATAGCTTGTGCAGCAGGAAGACTTTCGTCTTGTGTAATAGTCTTACTATATTGATTTAATTGCTTTTCCATTTTAACGTCGATATTATTATAAATTTATTCATGAAAAGATATCCCCTATAATCTATTTATTAGCCTGATTTTTCCTTCTCTGTGAGCTATTCTACAGTCCAGGCTGGCTTCCCTATAAGCTTAATGTTAACATCGAAATCAGGGTAATTGTTTTCAAGAGTTGGTAGTGCCTCTTCATTAATGATTCCTCCAGTGGGACTGCCGGGAGAAGTGAGCGTTTTTTCTTCGAACCTTTTTCCAGGATTCCCACCCATCATTGTGTTTGCCAGGTGCGAGGATGCTTCAGAGGGGGTTTTTGTAAAACATCGGACGATTTAATTCAACTTGTGATTGATGTTGAAAGTAACTCTGGAATGCACTGTTTGTTTACGGCAGTAAGCTATTTTTTTGCCCCAGTAAGTTTTGCCCCTCTAAGATTTGCCCCTGTTAGGTCCGCCCCACTAAGGTCCGCCCCACTAAGGTCAGTATAAAAAAGGTTGGCATCTCTAAGGTCAGCACCTGAAAGGTTGGCATCTCTAAGGTCAGCACCTGAAAGCTTAGCCCGTATAAGGTCAGCCTCTATTATCTTAGCCTGTCTAAGGTCAGCACCTGATAGGTTAGCATTTGATAGGTTAGTCTTTAATAACTCAGCTTTTCTTAGGTCAGCCCATGTTAGCCTGGCCCCTAATAGGTTAGCCCTGGATAGGTTAGCTTCTGATAGGTCTGCCCTTGAAAGGTTAGCTTCTAATAGGTTAGCCCCTGAAAGGTTTGCCCCTGCCAGGCAAGCCCTTACGAGGTCAGCCTCAGAAAGGTTAGCATCATAAAGGCCAGCTCTTGACAGGCCAGCCCTTGAAAGGTTAGCTTCTGATAGGTCAGCCCTTGAAAGGTTAGCTTCTATTAGGTCTGCCCGCCTAAGGTTAGCTTCTGATATGTCAGCATCTGATATGTCAGAAGCTGATAGTTTAGCCCATGTTAGGTTCGCATTTGAAAGGTTAGCATGAGAAAGGTTAGCATGTAAAAGGTTAGCATGAGAAAGGTTAGCTTCTGATAAATTAGCATATGTTAAGTTCGCATGTGAAAGGTTTGCTTCTGATAAATCAGCCTTTGATAGGTTCGCACCTCTAAGGTCAGCCCCATTTAGATTAGCATTAGAAAGGTCAGCCCCTGGAATTTCTAATATGGCTTTATCCCCACCCCGGAGATACTCTTTAACTTTTTCTAAGTCTGACATAATGATATGATTTTCTGTTTTGTGAAATTCTTACTACAATGGGCCCTCCAAAAACTCTTGGCATCTCCTGCCTGTTATGAGAATGGGGCAACTCTTACCCCTTTTTAACCCCAAATATATAATGTCTAAACTTATAATGCCAAATTATTTTTGACAAAATCAATTAATTTTGATCTTGACTTGTTTACAATGGCTCAATTGCTTAAAGTATCCTCATTTCTTTTGAGTGGAATATCTGTGTGACTGAAGAGTTGGGAAAGGTTAAATTAGATTGATGGTTTAAAATTGCGATGTATGCTTTTTACACAACGGGGCGACTGTCATTTCACAATGAGTACTATGGTTTCGCAGAAAGCCAGAGCGCTATAACCTTGGTTATATTCTGTTGTTTCAACACGATGGTATTAGATAAATTAGGAATGTCTATTAGGTAATTATATTTTATTATTTTGTATTTTTATGGATAAATTTTAAATCAAACCCAATGAAATCAACAACATTGCCTATCGAATGGGATAAAAAAATTAAAACTGGTATTTTTTTGGACCCAAGGGATGAGAATCAGTACAAATGGGTTAAAATCGGCAGTCAGGTATGGATGGCTGAAAACCTCAGGTACAATGCGCATGAATCGCCGCCTAAATCTATAAATGGCATTTGGGTGTATGGCAATAAATGCAAAAATTTTCAACAGACAGAAAATTACCAAACCTACGGTTGTTTGTATGACTGGGATACTGCCCTAAAATGTTGTCCGCCTGGCTGGCATTTGCCCAGCGATGCCGAGTGGACCCAGCTGGAGAATTACCTAATAGCCAATGGCTATAATAATGATGAGACAACTACCAGCAACAAAATTGTCAAATCCCTGGCAGCCATTACTACCTGGCATTCAAGTTCAAAACCCGGAACAATTGGCAACAACCTAAGTGCAAACAATAAAAGTGGTTTTACTGCCCTGCCGGGTGGCACCCGTGGCTACCGTGGCACGTTCGTCAGTGTTGGCTTAGGCGGTTACTGGTGGTCTGGTACAGAGTTTAATAGTTCCCGTGCATGGAACCGAACCCTCACCTACAATAAAGCCAATTTCCGCCATCACCACTGCAGTAAGGCGTACGGCCTCAGTGTGCGATGTGTCAGGGATTAGGTTAGTTGTCGTTAGGTGGACGGGCAATGGAGACCACCCATATTTTAGCTTTTGGGTTTAACTGCGGAAGGATGATCATTTTTTTTTCTTCATATAATAATGGTTCAAGTTCCCCCGCTTTTACCATCCATATATGAGCAACATAAGTTCTGTTTTTTGTTTTTGTCTCAATTTGTCTCAATTTGTCTCCGGAAGGAGATTTTTGTCTCAATTTTCGACTTAAAAACTTATAAAAGAACTACTTAAAAAATCTGTCGGGGTGACTGGATTCGAACCAGCGGCCTCGTCGTCCCGAACGACGCACGCTACCAACTGCGCTACACCCCGTATTTTAACCGTTTCCGGAAACTTTTTACATTTCAGATAACCTTCCGCATGTTACCGCTCTGAAATACCTGAAAAAATAACCGCTTCCTTTTTCGGCGCCACAAATTTAATATTTTCGTTTGATCCCAAATCTGTTTTTGCAGGAAAAAGAATAAAATACATGGAGACCGAAGACGGGAGACCGGAGACCGGAGACGGGAGACCGGAGACCGGAGACGGGAGACCGGAGATCGGAGACCGGAAGCCGGAAGCCGGATACATAAAGAAGGCATAGCGCAGGGCGCAAAGAGCAAAGCGGAAAAAGGAAAACGGAGACAATTTTTACAAGGTGGCCTGCTGGAAGACGATTTCGCTTATGCCGGCCACCTGGTCCCCATCGGTATAAATTCTTACTGTAAGCTTGCCATCGTTAACCCTCACAATCCTTTCCGAGGTCCATACCATATCACCGGCATCCCGACTGAATGTTCCCGCAACAATGCCCTCAAACTCTACTTTCTGCCACGATGGAAGAGTATGGTCGCCTACCAGTGCCCGTATGCGGTATAGTCCATTCCTGACGTTGATCCCGAACTCATACCAGTCGCCCGGATTGGTGCATTGCCCCGGCTGTCCGGCAAACAAGGTCTTGCGCAACCTGGCATTCCCGCTTCTGCGCGTGGAAACCCATTCCACCTTTTCTGCCACATTCCACCGACCAAGATTCCAGCCCGTTCCGTGAAATTCCTCAAATCCGGAAACATTTTTTGCATTCCCGTTCAAATGACTTGCCCGTCCAAAATAGATCTGTCCCTTCGTAAAAGAATTTGAAAAAACGGGTTGTTTCCCGAAATAGAGACCAAGCAAATGAGGATAAAAGTTCACCGCATTGTGGTGCCTGTTTTCAAAAAGCGGTATTGAATCCGATTTAATCACCCCGATTCTTAAATGGTTCCAGTTGTTGTCCCCCCAGGCATACCCCAATCCATGGCCTTTAATAACCCTCTGGTTTCTTTTAACAGTCAACCCCCGGCTGTGAAGGTGTTCATAGATGTAAAACATATCCGGCGAAGATTCGCTTTGGATGCAAACAGTTGCCTGCTGTTCGGCACCCGAAGGATTATGTATCTCTACCCAGGCTACTCTGCCGTTCTCCATGGCCGTGATGAGGTGCTTGTCCATGGCCCGTGAATCCCGCATATCAATGCCTACACCGGAATACGACCTGCCTTCTTCCTTCACATTCTCATTATAAGGCTGATAGGAAAACATGTAGGAATCCTCGAGGGTACGCCATAAAAACCCCTGGGTAAAGCTTACAGGGAAACCGAACTGCAAATTATCCGCCAATGGCACACCGAAGGGTGCCACACCGAGAAGGATATCTTTGGACAGCAACCCATGCGCTCTCCCGTTTCCTGAAATGGATTTAACGGCTTTGTTGTCGGCTACAAACAGCTGTATGGAAGATACATTCAAGGCTGGAGTACGGCGTGATACTTTCAACCACAGGGTATCCTCATTAACACGTATTCTGGTATAACGGCCATCAAGTTTAATTACCTCTATTTCAGCACTGTTATATACTAACCGCTCTCCTGCCAACAGGTTGAAGTAGGATACATTGCCAAATGTAAAATCAGGCTCTCCGACGACCTGCGAACGGGTGGTCAGGTTAACCAGCAAAAAAATAATCAGCGCGACAGGTATTTTACAGATTCTCATCGGACTATTTCTACTAAGGAAAAAAGCATTGTTGAAAAATTATCAATCAAGGTTTCCAATAACAAGGTGTAAAAATACAAAATTCGAGCCATCTCTGGCGCACAGCTTCCATAATGTTTGGGGGATGGTAATCGGTTCGGCCATCGTAATCGTTTACACCATGCTCGGCGGGTTTATCACGGTGGTTGCCACCGATTCCTTCCAGGCTGTCCTGATGGTGGTAACCTGCGTTGTTCTAACCATTGCAGCACTGTTTATCGGAGCCAGCCATAATATGGGCATAGCCGAGGCTTTTCTCAACGCCGACTTCACCGTACCGCTCAACGTTGAAACCTCAGCATCGGCAACAGGATTTCTGTTAATCCTGAATGGACTTAGCTGGGCATCTGGATATACCGGTCAGCCACAGTTGCTCACCCGGATGATGGCAATGCGCAACCCTGCGGAGACGCGCCAGGCCCTCTGGCTGGCAGTGGGTTGGACTCTGCTGGCTTATGGCGGTGCCTTTATGACCGGCATAATCGGCTTCCATATGGCTGAAGTTGGCTTATTGGGGGCAAATGCTGCCAAAGCAGCCCTGGATGCCGAGAAGATCAGGATAACTATCCCGTCCGGAATCTCGGAGAGATTAGCCTCCTATCTGCTGGCTTTTCTTGCAGCCATTGCCTTTAGCTTACTATACCATGAAAAGACAAAGACCGGAAAGCAATAATTCGCTTCCGGCCTCTGTTGTTCTTGCTTCTGATAACACAAATTACAACTGAACTTTATAATGAACCCTGCATTATTCCGAAATGAGTTTAATGGTTTTCACCTCTTCCTTCTTTTTGGTTACAACTATGCCAGTCAATTCTGCTGTAGTAAACCCCTCTTTGGCTACAGTCATCCTGTAAGTGCCTGCAGGTACTCCGATAATCTTAAATACCCCATCTTCTTCGGTGAGAGAGGTGGTAACCTCCTCCTCCCCTTTGTAAAGCGTAACAAGCGCTTGGTCAATGGCATTATTTGAAGCATCAACCACTTTTCCCTTTATGCTTCCGCTCACATTTACATCAACAGCCCTGATAACAGGCTTGAAGATAAAGCCATGTATACCTTTTTTACTTTTGGGGTTCCCCAGGGCAACAATTGAACGGCTCAGGTCAAAATCAAGCAACACTTCAGCCAAACCCTCCTCCGTAACGGTAACAGGTTCATTGAGGAAGATCTTTAAACCACCGGTCGATCCGCCGGGAACCTTAAGTGCGTAACTTTGACCGGGTTCCACAATTATGGTTGCCTCTTTTACAAAGATCTTTACCATATCGTACTTCCCAACAGGAATTTCAGCATCCACGAGCAACTCGGTCAAACCGTTCCGCAATTGCAGAATATCAATTACAACCGGCTCATCCAATAGAATTATAAAGCCATCTTCACATTCAAATTCCGCCGGATCTGAGCCTTCCGGGGTTTCGCACTCGCCACCTTCATGGCGCAATCCTACACTGTCGACAGTAATCAGCACCTGCTCAACCAAATCGACAGGAAAGGGAGCATCAGTTATATGAATGGCAATTTTACCTGTTCCTTTTGAAGGAGTTTCATCCTCTAAAAGACTGCAGGAATAAAATAAAACCGGCATGACGATAGCCAGCATTGCGATTATTCTCAAAAACTTTTTCATAATATTTAATTATTAGTAAATTACATATTCATTATTCTTATCCTTCCGGAAATTGAGACCCAGGGGTTCGCACAGAAGAGTGAGCGCCACCTCCGGGTTTCCGGTTTCAAACTTTCCGGTATAATACCGGCTTTCACGAATTTGTGAGGAAATTGATATCCCAAAAAACAATTCCAGATCTTTAATAACAGCTGATATTTCATGATTGGAATAGGCTGCCTGAAACAGAGCGATTGATGGATAGGAGTTATTTTGGTTTTCAAAAACCACCATCTCCTTATCCGATAAGGAAACACCTTCACCTGGCTGAAGTATCCTGCCTGTCTCCCTGTTGGAGACTTTTACGCTTCCTTCGTAACAATTCACTTCAAGGTTATTGCCTGATTCCTTTACTGAAAAACGGGTGCCCAGAACCTCTACAATTCCTGAGGAGGTTTTAACCTCGAAAGAATTTCCTTTAAGTACCTCAAAATAACCTTCTCCGTTAAGCCTTACCGTCCGATCCCCAAAATTCCGTGAAAAGGAAACCTTACTTCCTGCGGCCAACACCACACGTGATTGATCAGGTAAGCGATAACCAAAGGCTTGCAGCTCATTGTTCTGTATGGATTGCCTGCCTGTAAAAACCAGAAATGCCACTACAATAACTGCCGCGGCAGCAATTCCGGCAGTCCATCGCAGGACCTGATACATCTGGATGGTTTTTGTTTTTACAGGCGGAGCCTGACGGATTCTTTCCAAAAGCAAATTCAGGGCTGTGCCTTTTTCAATCGATGTAGGAACCCGGTATGACCGGACCGATTGATTGATTGATTGATTGATTGATTGATATTTCTTTTGTCTTTCCATGATTAAAAAAAGTCTCAGCACCTGAATTACTTTTCCGAACTCACTTTATATATCCCAAAGTATTGAAAAACCCTACCCCGGAATATAAAAATGTGCGTATTTATTCTCAATGCATTAGTTAAAACATGAACAGATATCATTGAATAACAGTTAGAAGTAAAGGAAAACAACACCGTCCGAGAGTTGAAAGTGTGGTTTAAAATTCAATATCAAGGGGCAGTATGTTTCTCCTGGAAATAAGTCACAAATGGAACGACCTGCAGATTACAATATCTGAAATCGCAGAAAAAACACCGGAGTAAACGCCATGGAGCTGACATTTGTCTGGAGGCTGAAATCACCGGATTCAGTTGAAACATTCATAAAGTCGGTCTCCACAATATTGATCCTGTTAAAAACATTGAGCAGGGAGGCACCCCCTGTGGCAGCAAATCGTCCTGCCCTGAATGTTTTAACCAAACCCACATCGAACTGGGAAAAGTAATCCATTCTGTCGAACTCCACACCATCCTGCCCGGAAGACAATATACGCGGTTGCCCGGAGCGGTAGGTCCAGCTACTGGACAAGGCCCATCCCTTGTAATTGAACATTTCATTCACATGCAGTTGATGCTGATGGTGATTCAGGGAAGGGAAAAACTCCCCGTTATTGAAACCATCCATCCGGTCTTCAGAATCTGCGAGTGACCATCCAGCCTGGTGCGTAAAATAACCGTGCCTGAACTGGAGGAACAGATCCATTCCCCTTGTATTCTCTTCGCCCTGCTTTAATATATAATGTATGCGGTTGATATTTGCCCTTCTGTAATTTTCGGCAAACAACCATTGCCTGCCGGTTGTTCGACGGGAATAGAGTTCGGCATTTAAAAGAAAGCCACCCCATTCGAGTTTGCAACCCAGCACATGATGGGTTGAATTTATTATTCCTAAACTGGCAGAATCGGGAAGGAACCAAACCATATCCACATTGCCTGAAGCATCAACTTTCGGGATCCTCGACAGAAACTGCCGGTAAATACCTGAATGGTAATAGGCTTTTACCCCTTCAGAGGGCATGTACTCAATCCCTCCACGGGGCTGAATGAAAAACTGACTTTGTGCTTGGTTATAGTTGGCCCTGACGCCCCACCTGACCCTTAATGAGCTGAAGGGCTCAATATACTGTTGAAGGAAAACATGCCCTATGGTTTGCCGCAATGACCGGCTCAATGAATCTACCGGATCATTGCCCTGCGAACGCTCAGCATAATATTGGTAACTATAATCATTGTCCACAAACCCAATCCCTGCCTGATGAGTAAAAGCTCCGCTCTTCATTTCACTGCGCCAGTCAGCCCTGATTTCCCTCACGATGTTGCTGTCGTTGTCTGTTTCATATTGATTCCGGTTCGAATTGCCGGCATTCGGATTTGGGTTGGCTTTTGGATTTTTTTTAGGTTTCTGACTGACCGGATTTGAAATTATCTGCCGGCCCGACTCATATCTGCGGGCCTGCTCCATTCTGTTGTATCCGGCAACAAATGAATGATTCCACTTCGGAAGCTGCATCGACCAGCTGGCACTGTAGCCTCTGTTCAGGGCTTCCACCACCTCGTTGCGGTAAACGACCTGCTTCTCTCCCACCTCATAATCGAGCATCTGAAAATCGCTCCCCTGCAGAAATCCGAATGTAATCATCTGGTTATCAGTCGGAAAAAGGCTGGCTTTCAGGTTAATGTCATCGTACCATATATTGGGATATACATCTATGCTGTACTCTTCTGCGGACGATATTCTGCTCTCTTTTAGCAGTCGTGCAGAGACATGGTTCTGCCAATAATCGAGGTAAGATCTTCTCCAGGCTCCCGTAAGCGTAAACTTCCCTGCAATGGGAATGCTGGCCACTACATTTCCGTTGAGCATGTTCGCGCCAATGTCTATTGTTGGATGGGTGAGCGGGCCACTCCTGCCGGCCAGCTCTATTAATCCAGCTGCCCTGTCGCCATATGATGCATCAAAACCACCCCTTGAAACAAAAGCCTGACGAACGAAATTGGCATTAAGCACACTGACGTTTCCCAGAAGATGGCCTGTTTCGAGCAGGGGGATCCCATCCAGCAGCACCAGGTTTTCAGACGGATCTCCTCCACGGATGGAAAGCCCGCCGCCTGCACCATTCAGAAAATTTATCCCGGGAATTATCGAGAGCATGTTCACCAGGTCATCGTTGGACAGCCTCGGCATGTTGGCCGATTGAGACGGATTGAAAGCGATCTTCCCGGTGAATTCTCCCATCTCAAGCATATTTTTCTCCTTCCTGGTTACGCTTACCTCTTCCATTAGAATAATGAAGGGCTGAAGTCTGATCTTTAAGGGCTGAGGATTATTGACAGATACAGTCGTGTCAAGCCTCTGATACCCCAGGTGGCTGATATAGAAATGAAGTGTTGTATCACCTGTTTCGAATTGAAAAAAACCAAGCTGATTGGTTATGGTTCCCCGCTGCTCCGCGACGATCACACTGCTGTAGATTAGCGGCTCACCGGTAAGTGCGTCGGTTACATAACCCGACACCCTGTTGGAGACTGCAGGAACCTCAGTTTTAGCTGCTTCATGCTTTGGCGGGCTGACAGCCTCCTGCCTTCTGATGACCATCCAGGTTCCTTCCACCAACCGGAAGCGTACAGGATATTTAGAAGCCAGTAATTCAACCACTTCCGCAATAGTCTGATTTTCAACACTGAAGGTTACATGGGCATCTTCAAACGCCCGGGCATCATAGGCGAATTTCACACCATACTGCACCGACAGATCGGAAAGCACCTGGGTAAACAGGGTATTTCCGGCACTGTAGGTGATTAATTTATCCTGTCCCTGGGCCGGAAAAACGGACAACAGGCAAAGTACCAGCAGAAAAAGTATCCTGCAAGTAAATCTGGATAAGCCGGGGTTTATTTCCGGCCTTTCCAATGTTTCAGAAATTATATGATCAATTTCCATCATCCCCCACCAATCATCAATTATCCATCATCCAATATCAATTACCAATCATAAATCATAAATCATCAATCATCAATCATCAATCATCCATTACCGATTTTGCCCCTGATTATCTTCAGAGCCTTTGTAATTTGCTTTTCCACGGCTTTCAATGTCACATTAAGGCTTTCAGCTATCTGTTTATTACTTTTCTCTTCCAGCCTGCTCATCAGAAATACGGCACGGCATTTTTCAGGCAATCCGGATATCGTTCGCTGCAATTTATCATCAAACTCCCGGGCTTCCAAATCCTCTTCGGGTGATAGTTCCGCGGATTCATCATCCAGCGTTTTATCAAACTTCAAATGAACTGATTCCCGTCGTTTCTGCTTTAAAAATAAATTCCTGCCCACTTTAAAAATAAAAGGCCGCAGGGTTTCCTCTCTCAGCTGGTCGCGCTTTTCCCAAACCACCATAAAAACATCCTGAACAGCATCATCGGCCCAGCTGATATCGCCCGAAAGATAATATAAATAGTTACGGAGGTGATCGTAGTGCCGATCAAATACCTTCGTGAACCATTCTTCTGAGCGGATGCTATTCATCTGATGTAATAATCTAACAAGGTTGCCAAAACAACCAATAAACTGATTAAGCCTTCAAATATTGCCGGGTCCGTTAAAGAGTTGTTATTCGATCGCCAGCTAATTTTTTACCGAGAATTTAAAAATCGTTGCAGATTTATAGACTTCACCGGGACTCAGCAATGTGGAAGGAAATTGTGGTTTGTTCGGACTATCGGGGTAATGCTGAGTTTCAAAGCAAATCCCTGACCGGGTAATGAAAGGTTTACCGCTGTTTCCCGTCTCAGTTCCGCGGAAATGGTTTGCTGTAAACAATTGCACACCGGGTTCGGTTGTGAAGACCTCCATGTACCTGCCACTTTCAGGCTCAAAAGCACTTGCCGCAAAGCCAAGTTCCCCTTCGTTCTTATTGATGACATAATTAAAATCATAGCCCGAGGCGATTTTTAACTGCGGATGATCGTCATCGATTCTTTGCCCGATGGGGAAAGGAGTATTGAAATCCAGCGGAGTACCGCGGACTTCTGCTATTTCACCGGTAGGGATCATGAATGAATCAACAGGAGTTACATAATTTGCATTGATTACGACAACGTGATCGAGAATATCGCCATTCCCTTCGCCCCGAAGATTAAAGTACCCGTGATTGGTCAGGTTGATATGTGTCTTTTTATCGGAAGTTGCCTCATAATCAATACGAAGCTCATTGGCATCGGTTAAAGTATAAGTAACTTTTACCACCTTATTGCCCGGAAATCCATATTCCCCGTCAGGACTTTCGAGGGTCATTTCCACCACATTGCCATTCTGAACAGCATTCCATACCCTTCGTGAAAAGGTACTGGCGCCTGAATGCAGGGTATTTGGCCCGTTATTCTTCTCCAGCTCATAGGTTATGCCATCAATGGTAAAGGATCCGCCGCCGATCCTGTTGGCAAACGGCCCCACGATTGCTCCGTGACTTGCCCCGAATTGCATGTAATCAGCAACTGAATTGAAGCCCAGCATCACATCGGCCATACTTCCGTCACGGCCTTCAACATACAGCGAAACAATTTTGGCTCCGTAATTGGTAAGAGTTACAATCATTCCACCGGCATTCTCCAGAATAAATAACCCGGTCTCTTTTCCATCAATAACTGCATGAAAATCAGTAGCACTGTAAGGAAGCTCCGGTTTTTGTACCGGATTGGCACAAGAGGCCAGTGCAGCAAATAAAATCACCATAATTTTTCTCATAAGAAATCTTTTTCGTTTGGTACTAAAATACAAAAATATCAATGTTTAATGAAAGTATAGTTAATTATTACAAAATGAGTGCCCGGGGGCAAACAATCATTTCTTCATATTGTTGTTGTTGTGTTGAGTCAGGTAAAAAATTATGATAGTAGCACTTTCCGGATACAGAGGTTTAATCGGTAATTCGCTCGAAAATGAATTACTGAAACATGGTCATAGCGTTATAAGATTAAAACGGGAAGACCTGTATGATTATAAAGGCAGTAAGCTGGCGGATTTGATTTCCGGTGCAGACGTGGTTATCCACCTCTCGGGTTCGCCCATTCTGAAAAGATGGACTAAAAAGAACCGAACTGAAATTTATGACAGCAGAATTGTCACCACGCGTAATTTAACCAGCGCCATCCGGTCACTTCCCCCGGATCAAAGGCCAAAAATTTATGTTTCAGCCTCTGCCATAGGTATTTACCAGTCAGGCCTGACCCATACGGAAAGCAGTGTGAATCTTGCAGGACATTTTGCCGCACAGATAATCAGAGACTGGGAGCAGGCATCCGACAATCTTCCTGAAGATATCAGAAGGATCGTGTTCAGAATCGGTTTGGTACTGGATGCAAAATCACTGCTCATCAGGCAGCTTAAACTCCCGGTCTTGTTATTTGCCGGAGGCCCTATCGGAAGCGGAAATCAACCTTTTCCGTTTATCCACCTGAAGGATGTTACCGGAGCAATCCTCTGGAGTCTTCAAAACAGCAGTGCTAAAGGAGTATACAACCTCGTGGCACCCGAGCAGACCACAAATAAGATCTTTATGCAACTTTTTGCCCGCAGGCTGAACAGGCCTTCGTGGCTGCCAGTCCCCAGGCTTCCGCTGAAAATCTTATTCGGGCAGGCTGCACAATTGGTTTATGAAAGTCCGGCTGTTATTCCCGGGCGGCTTACCGGTGAATCTTATCCTTTCCTTTATCCCGATCTGAATGGAGCATTAATCGATATTTTGGGATAACCTCCTGAAAAAAAAGGCTGTCTTAAAAGTAGTTCTAAGACAGCCTCTTGCATTCAAGAAATACTATGCTATTTCAAACGGTTTTTAAGATCATTGAATTCATCGGCAAGTTCTTTTGGAAGCTTGTCTCCGAATTTCGCGAAATGTTCTTCAATCAATTCGCACTCGCCAAGCCACTGGCTTTTATCTACAGATAACAGGGCACCGAGAGTTGCGCCCACTTCCTCAATACCTTTGATATCGATATCTTCAGTTTTGGGAACTAACCCTACGGGCGTTTCGATGGCATCCACCCTGCCATTGCAGCGGTCGAAAATCCATTCAAGAACACGGATATTGTCCCCATAGCCAGGCCACAGCCATTGGCCGTTTTCATCCTTACGGAACCAGTTCACATTGAAAATCTGCGGAAGGTTCTCTTTTACCGGGGCAGAATCACCAATGTTAATCCAGTGTTGGAAATAATCACCCATATTATACCCACAGAAAGGCAACATGGCAAACGGGTCACGACGAACACCAGCTTTGAGGCCAATGGCAGCAGCAGTAACCTCTGAGCCTACAACAGAACCAACAAACACACCGTGATTCCAGTTAAAAGCCTGAAAAACAAGGGGTACAGTTGACGGCCGTCGACCTCCGAAAAGGAATGCAGAAATCGGGACACCAGCAGGGTTCTCCCAATCAGCATCGATTGCCGGACACTGGCTTGCAGGGGCGGTGAATCGGGCATTGGGATGAGCTACGGGTTCCTTCGAAGTTGGGTCATATACTTTGTTTTTCCAGTTGATGGTTCCGGCCGGACAATCAGTTCCGATACCTTCCCACCAAACATCACCATCAGGAGTAAGACCCACATTGGTAAATATCGAATTTTGGGTCATGCTGAGCATGGCATTGGGGTTGGTATCCATCGAGGTCATCGGGGCCACGCCAAAGAAACCGGCTTCGGGGTTAATCGCATAAAGTTTACCGTCTTTGCCGAATTTCATCCAGGCGATATCGTCACCCACCGTTTCCACTTTCCAGCCAGGTATTGAAGGGATAAGCATGGCAAGGTTGGTTTTACCACAGGCACTTGGGAATGCTGCTGCTATATATTTTTTTTCTCCTTCAGGGTTGGTAATACCCATTATCAGCATGTGTTCAGCCATCCATCCTTCCTGTTTAGCCATATAGGATGCAATGCGGAGGGCAAAACATTTTTTTCCCAGCAACGCGTTTCCACCATAACCTGAACCAAACGACCAGATTTCGCCGGTTTCAGGAAAATGTGAAATGTATTTCTTTTCAATCGGTGCACAGGGCCATGCAACATCTTCCTGACCGGGTTCGAGCGGTGCTCCTACTGAATGAACACAGGGAACAAAATGACCTTCATCGCCAAGAATATCAAGAACTGCCTTGCCCATGCGGGTCATGATGCGCATATTAACAACCACATAAGCAGAATCGGTTATCTCAATTCCAATATGGGAGATATCGGAACCCAAAGGGCCCATACTGAAAGGGATTATATACATCGTACGTCCTTTCATGCATCCCTTATAAAGCTCACGCATGGTTGCCTTAAGCTCTTTCGGATCACACCAGTTGTTGGTAGGACCGGCGTCTTCCTTTTTCTCAGTGCTTATATAGGTCCTGTCTTCGACGCGGGCAACGTCAGATGGATCACTCTGGAAAAAATAGCTGCCCGGGCGCTTTTCTTCATTTAGTTTTACTGCAGATCCGCTGGCCACCATCTGGTCAAGCAACATCTGGTTCTCCTCTTCAGAACCATCGCACCAGTAAACTTTATCAGGCTGGCATAGATCTGCCCATTCCTGTACCCACGCTTTCAATTTTTTGTGATTCGTCATGATAGTAATTTTAGCAATTAAATATTTATGATAGCAATTTGATTCCTTACAAAGATAATCTTACAGGATGAATGAATGAAGGTTATAAACGGGAGCTCAATAATTACACTCAACATCGTTTTTAACAAAAAAATGTCCTTATGACAACAGGACTATCCACAAACTAACAAATTTCCGATTTATACACTAATCTGCAATACGTTACACTCTCCTCTTATTAAAGTCGGAAGCGGCTTGCTATTTAACCGGTTAAAGGATATTTTTATATCTATTTGTACCACAATACTCTGCGGAATTTTTTATAAAAGTCAATGAAACAAGTAAAACCTTTGTTACATAAGGTTTTGATTGATTGACACTTGAACTATTAAATACAAAAGCAGGGTATATTAAATTTTGATTAATTTAAGCTACCCTGCTTTCATGCACTCCAAAAAGCACATCCTTACATTTTACGAACGGGGATGAAATTGATTAATGGTACTTTTTAAATAATCTTTGTCCAGATGTGTATAAATCTCGGTTGTCAATATCGATTCGTGACCGAGCATCTCCTGGACTGCCCTCAGATCGGCCCCACCATTGATCAGATGGGTGGCAAAAGAGTGGCGGAATGTATGTGGGCTTATCTTTTTGCCCAGACCTACCTTTTCAGCCAGATTCTTAATAATGGTAAATATCATAACACGACTAAGCTTTTTGCCTCTGCGGTTCAGAAACAGTACATTTTCACTCTCTTTGCTGATAGAAAGCGATTTGCGGTAACCATTCATGTAAATATTAATTTCATCCATGGCATTCTTGCTTATGGGCACCAGTCTTTCCTTATCAGCCTTTCCTTCAATTTTCACATAGCCCTGTTCAAAATGAAGATTGGTTACTTTAAGGTTAATCAACTCGGATACTCTCAGTCCACAACTGTAAAGTGTTTCGAGCATTGCCCTGTTGCGCTGACCTTCCGACTTTGAAATGTCGACAGAATCAATCAACAGGTCAATTTCATCAATTGACAGAATTTCAGGCAATTTCCTTCCTACTTTTGGCGATTCAAGCAAGGATGTAGGATCACCTGAAATTTTTTCCTCCATCAACAAATACTTAAAAAATGACTTTACTCCGGATATGGTTCTTGCCTGTGTTCTTGGGCTAACCCCTTTCTCGTTTAGCCAGCCGACAAATTTCTTTAAATGCAGCAGTTTAACTTTGTCGGGCGGAAGCTTCTTAAATTCCAGATCCAAAAAAAATATCAATTTATTAATATCATTGATATATGCCGCAATTGAATTTTGCGATAGAGATTTTTCCAAACGCAAGAAATCCTCATACCCTTTTTTACTCTCTGACCATTTCATAATTTCCTGTATTAATTGTTTACCCTCTCATTAAATTCATTGATTTCACTTTAAGAAAAAAATCATAATTTTGTTCAAAAGTAAATATGAATTTATATATTCAATACGAAATTTAAATAAAAATGTTATATTAAACAAATCTGAATACAATAAAATGAAAATTTTGATAATTAACGGACCCAATTTAAACCTCCTCGGACTCAGAGAAACAAGTATTTATGGGAATAAGAGCTTTGCAGACTACTATTCAGAACTGGTTTCGAAATTTCCATCTGTTACATTCGAATATTATCAGTCTAATATAGAAGGAGAACTTATAAATAAATTGCACGACTGCGGATTCAGTTATGATGGCATTATTATGAATGCCGGCGCTTATACACATACATCTGTTGCCATTCGCGACGCAATTGCCGGAATTAACACACCCGTCGTAGAAGTGCATATTTCCAATACGTTAACCCGTGAGGATTTTCGGCACAAGTCTATTATTGGTCCTGTTTGCAAAGGCTGCATCATGGGATTTGGGTTAAAATCGTACGAACTGGCTGTGAGTAGTTTTTTAAGCTGATAGCCAGCCCATTTAAAAGGAATTGTGGTAATTCATGAACTAATGTACATAATTTTTTCTTTGTTAATTAGAATGAATCCTGACTTAAAATAGATATTAACTAACAAATGATCAGAGCCTTACATTTGCATAACAAACCTTTGTAAAAATGCCATAAAAGTCATTTGATTGTTATTTGGTAGTCATTAGGTAGCCAGAAAATGACCACAACGGACTCGTAAATGTCATTCAATTGTCATTCAATTGTCATTTGATTGTCATTTGATTGTCATTCAATTGTCATTAGGTAGTCATTAAATAGTCATTAGGTAGTCATTAAATAGTCATTAGGTA
>CAYMXK010000048.1:2171-17863 GCA_964393915.1 uncultured Prolixibacteraceae bacterium | reverse complement strand
ATACAAAGAAATTGCAAAGAGGCTAAACATCTCCGAAAATACTGTCGATACGCAATTGCGTCAGGCACTCGCTTTTTTACGTGTAGGAATGAAGCAGTACCTAAGTCTGGTGCTTTTGATATTCCTGAATAATTAAAAAAAAGCACTGCACCAGTCACGGAAAAATCCTTTTCAAACGTATATGTGTTTGTAATCAATAAAGATCAAATTTAAAGTGGATAAAATGCCTGACAAGCTAATTGGCAAATTTTTAGAAGGGAAAAGATTAACAAACGATGAGTTTATCTTATTGGATAAAATTATAAATAACCTGCAGTTTGAAGAAGAAGTTAGCCACTGGCTGGAAGAAAACTGGCAACATAGCCAACCTGAAGATGTAAAATTAGAGTTTAAGCATATCCGCGAAAAGATCAGATTGACATCCTTAAAAATCAGAATGAACCGGTTGTTCACCATCCTGGGAAAGGCGGCTGCAGTTTTATTTTTACCATTGCTTGCAACTACTCTGTATTTTTATTTCAATCAAACAACCTCATCAGAATTTCTTACACTTTCCACTCAAAGGGGTGAAAAAACCAGTGTGATACTCCCCGATGGCTCAAAGGTATGGTTAAATGTGGATACGAAATTAAGTTATCCTGTGGATTATGGGGTCAAATCCCGAAGTCTGGAATTGATAGGGGAAGCCTATTTTGAAGTGGAGAAAAACGATGAACTTCCTTTTGAGGTTACTACAGCCAATATTGTTACCAGGGCATTGGGAACCCGGTTTGTTATTTCAGCTTACCCTGAAAATTCAGTAGTTAAATCTTCGCTGGTTATGGGTTCTGCGGAGGTGCAGCTTGACGGTAAAAATGAACTGCTAATACCTGGCCACCAACTGGTTTTTAATAAAAATAAATCTGAGGTTACCATCAAGCCTTTTAATGAAAATTACGAGCTGGCATGGAAACACAACCAGCTTGTATTCCGGTTGACGCCCTTTGCGGAAGTAATAACAGAACTTAAGAAATGGTTTGACGTATACATTGAATACGACCCTGCTGTTTTTGAATCTGAGACGCTTACTGTCCAGTTTGAAGAGTATGAGTCACTTGAAACTATTCTTCGGGTTATTGCCAAAGCAAACGGATTTAAATATACCATTAATGATAAGCATGTAAAAATTACAAAATAACAAGGAGCGAAGAATGAATAAATAAAAAACGGGCATAACCGCTACCAACGACTATACCCGATAAATTAATCAATTTTTATTAATTAAAACAGTGCGAATTTATGAAAAAAAGAAACCGTTTCCTAACAGGGGACGAAAGTTCTCTGTTTCGAAGAATTGTAAAAATTATGAAACTGACAACCTTTATTTTGTTGGCGTCAACTATGATGGTGTCTGCGAGCTTATACTCCCAGACTACCAGAGTGTCGTTAAAATTTCAGGAAATTTCCTATGCGGAATTGTTTCAGGAAATTGAAAACCAAACCGAGTTCAGGTTTGCATTTTCCAGTTCAAAACTCAATCCGGGTCAGAAAGTCGGAGTTGATGTGGAGAAAAAAACACTGGAAGAGATTTTAGATAAAACACTACCGGAGGGAGTGGCATACGAGATCATCGATCGCTATGTTGTGATTATGAATGCAAGCGAAAAAGCTTCATCGACAATAATTCAGCAGCAAGGATCTGTTTCGGGTAAGGTTACCGACCAATCTAATCAGCCACTGCCTGGCGTAACAGTGTTAATAAAAGGTACCATGCAGGGAACAGTTTCCAACTTCGATGGGGATTACACTTTAACCAATGTTCCCGACAATGCCACCTTGGTATTTTCGTTTGTGGGGATGAAGGCACAAGAGGTGGTTGTAGGGAACCAGACTTCAATTAATGTTGCATTGGAAGTTGATGCAATTGGACTGGAAGAAATTGTGGCCGTGGGTTATGGTACTGCAAGAAGAAGAGATATCTCGGGAGCTGTCAGCACCGTCCGGCTGGAAGATTCCCCCGTTTCCCTCTCGCCAAATACCAATCCCCTTCAATCTTTACAAGGAGGAGTGGCAGGTGTTAACGTTGCGGCACAAAACGCGGTAGGGTCAACTCCGGAAATAATTATCAGGGGACAAAATTCAATCAGTGGCTCAAATACACCCTTGATAGTGTTGGATGGTATAATTTATATCGGGAGCATTTCTGATATTAATCCTGAAGATATTGCTGTACTCGATGTTTTAAAAGATGCTTCAGCGGCTGCCGTTTATGGCTCCAGGGCTGCAAATGGTGTTATAGTGATCACAACAAAAAAAGGAAAGTCTGATAAACCCATCATATCATACAATACATATCTGGGAATTCATACGTGGCCCAGTCCGCCTAAAGTGATGAACTTTGACAGGTGGACCGAAAAATATATTGCTCAAACTCCATCCATAAACTCCATTGAAGAAATGGTCTTTGATGATGTGGCCCGGATGAAATTATGGGAGCAACGCATTGATGTCGACTGGATAGATCTTATATCAAGGAATGGTCTGGTTCAAAACCATCAGTTGGCTGTGTCTGGCCAGGCCAACCGGCTTAACTATTATTTCTCGGGTGGGTTCAGCAGCCACGAAGGGCCTGTACTTGGTGATGATTATGAGCGGGTATCGGTGCGTTCAAAGCTCGATGCTAACGTTACTGACTGGTTGGAAGTAGGATTAGACGGAATTTATAATAACAACAACTATTCCGGGGCACAGGCAAGTATTGGCAGTGCAATATCCATAACTCCATTTTCACCTCCTTACCGCTGGGACAGTATGCCGCTTAATTATGAATCGAACACAGGGAAGTTGTTGGAAAGATGGCCCATGGGACAATCAATTACAAGTCCGCTTTGGGACACCAACGAAGAAGTACGTAAAGATGTTGATGTTAGAAACTTTTATCAGTTGGCAACCTACGCCTATTTCAAGGTGCCAAAAGTGGTTGGCTTAACTTACCGCTTGAATTTTTCAATCAACTCCAACAATGATATCAGGGAAAGTTTTTTGCACGAAGGTTATTACATCGGAATGCAAAATAAGCAGCCCTTTATTAACCGTTATTTTCCGTCTGAAGTGGCAAAACTTTTATCGTCGGCAAACGGCTATAACAATCGGATCAGTACATATGCATATGTTTTGGATAACATTGTAAATTATAAAAACAGCTTTGGGGCACATAACGTGGATGTTACTTTAGTGGCTACGCGGGACTATCGCTACAGCAAGCTGGTCAGTGCAACAGGCTCTGATTTTGCCCTCAATGGAAATACTCTGCTGGGCGTTGACGGGATCCATAAAGCTACTGTCCAGAAAATAAATTTAAATGTGGTTGAGACAGCAAATATTGGCTACCTGGGCCGGATAAGCTATGCTTATCAGGATAAATACCATTTAACTGCTTCAATGCGAAGGGATGGTGCTTCAGTCTTTGGTGCAAAACAAAAATGGGGTAATTTTCCGTCAGTCGGAGTAGCCTGGACAATCTCAGAAGAAGATTTTATGAGTGGCTCGGATAAATTAAATTACCTGAAAATTAAAGCATCCTATGGTAGAAATGGTAACCAGGGACTTTCCCCATACCAGACTCTGGCAAGGGTAGCCAGTGGCAGTGACGGTGGCATCAGGTATCAGTTTGGCGATGCACCTTCAACTATTTTATATGGTGTGGCACAGACCAGTTTAGGCAGTCCAAGCCTCGGCTGGGAATCAACAACCGCTTTTAATGGAGGGTTTCAGACCTCATGGTTAAATGACCGTGTTTTCCTCGATCTGGATTTCTATTTATCAGAAACAACCGATCAGATATTTCTGAGACAGATTCCGATCATGACCGGTTTTAACTCCATCTACTCCAGTTTAGGCCAGATTAATAATAGTGGGATAGAAATCAGTTTACGAACCAATAACATTAATTCTGAGAACCTTAAATGGTCATCAAATCTGATTTTCTGGCAAAACCGGAACAAAATCGCAAGTTTATATGGCGACGATATCGATGGTGATGGCAAGGAGGATGACGACTTAGCAAACAGTCTCTTTATCGGAAAGTCACTTAGTGCTATTTATGGTTTTGATTTCATTGGAGTTGTTCAGGTAGAAGATACTGAATATATTGCAAATGTTGGTGCAAAACCAGGAGACGCCATGTTCAGGGATATCAGTGGTCCTGATGGTACCCCAGATGGCAAGATAACTGCGGATTACGACAGGAAAATATTGGGTTACAGAAAAGAAAATTTCAGGATGAGTCTCTCAAATACCGTGGACTATAAAAACTTTAGCCTGTATGTTATGGTTACGGGGATTTTTGGCGGTGGAAAAGACAACTACTTTTTGCATGATAATCCAAGAGCAACCAGATTCGGAAACGAGTTTTGGCCAAATGAGATTGACCATGACTGGTGGACCCCTGAAAATAAAAGCAATAAATACCTGCGACCTGACTACATTGATAACACAAGGTATTTGGGATTGCAATCACGTGGTTTTGTAAAGGTTCAGGATGTAAATTTATCCTATAAACTACCCAAAGGTATATTTGGCAGTATAGGATTAAATTCTCTCGAGATATATAGCAGCATTAAAAACCTCCATACATTCACCAACTGGTTCGGTGGAGGTGATCCTGAAAGGGGAATCAGGGCAAATGATGGTACAACCCCGGTTCCAAGAACCTACACAATGGGATTAAAAGTTAGTTTTTAATACAAAAATATAGTCCAAATGAAATTAAAATATTTTAAAACACATGTTTTCACTCTGTTGATTTTGTTATTTGCTTCGATAGGGTGCGATGATGAAGGATTTTTAACCGAAGATCCAAAGACGTTTTACACTACCGAAAATATCTTCTCCTCTGAGGCTCAGGTTGAACAGGTACTTATTACGATGTATTCCAGACTGAGGAACTTCAGGACTACCAATGCCCAGGCAAAAGGTTTCAGTACCGATGTGATGGATGCCCCGGAATTCAGGATTGGCACAACTTTTGGCGACTACAGCAGGATAACTCCATTAAGTAATGAGTTTAGCAATACTTATAATTTTTATTACCAGCTAATTTCCCATGCAAATACAGCACTGTATGCGGCCAATCTGGAGGCGATTACATTTGAATCGACAGAACAGAAGGCTTATATTATTGCCCAGGCGAGATTTTTCAGGGCTTATGCATATGGTATCCTGGCAGAACTTTATGGAGGTGTGCCCTTGGTTACTGAAACAGCTACTGAACCAAGATACGATTATGTTCGTGAGACAAGGGCAGCAACCTATCAGTTTGCAATTGATGAACTGGAGGCCATTGTTAACGATTTGCCTTTAACGACTACAAGGGACGGCAAACTTGTACGCGGTGCGGCTCAGCATTACCTGACTGAATTTTATTTAGGTTTGGGAATAGAGACATCCAGTAATGCAGCTTATGATAAAGCAATACAACATGCTTCCGCTGTTATAGATGGAGGAACATTTGCTTTAATGACAGAGCGTTTTGGTGTAAGAAAGAATGAGCCAGGCAAGGATGTATACTGGGATCTGTTTCGTGATGACAATATTAATTATTCAACTGGAAATAAAGAAAGTATCTGGACTTTCCAGATCGATTTTGATGCTTACCAGGCAGAGGACAACCAGTCATTTTTGAATTATCCCCGAAATTACATGCCTGTTTACCGGGCGATAGTTGGATTCGATGGGGTTGCTGAAGATGCCGGGGGAAGAGGGGTTGCGTTTTGGAAACAAACCCCTTATGCCGGAGATCTGGTTTGGGAACCGACTATTTCAGCAAACGACCAGCGTGGTGCCGAACATAATATTATACGGACCATTGTTTACAATGACCCCAATTATCCTGATCTTATTGGGAAAGTTGTTCCCCAGAGCGTGATTGACTTTACCAATGTAGGAAGGGGATGGGTATATCCAATCATCTTCAAATTAACCACCGATCAGTTTGTTGGTTTAGACCAGGGGCAGGACAGAAGCAATTTATTCCGCGATGAATATGCCATTCGTCTGGCAGAAACCATTTTGCTAAGGGCAGAAGCCTACCACCGCAAAGGAGAGAACCAGAAGGCTGCCGATGATTTAAATAAGATTAGGGCCCGTGCGCAATGCAATATAATGGTTTCAGCCGGTGACGTGGATATTGACTTTATACTGGATGAAAGAGCAAGAGAACTTTTTGGAGAAGAGACCAGATGGAATACCCTGCTTAGAATGGGTGGTACGGTAGCCGTTGACCGCATTAGACAGTATGCAATGCATGACGTGACACGCCAGACTCTGAATTTTAACTACAATTTGTGGCCTATACCACAAACTGCAATCGATAGAAATAAAGATGTAAAAATGGAACAAAACCCGGGTTGGGAAGATAGATAATCAATAAGATTGCATATAAAATGTTATCCTGACCTTTCTCAGTTTATGAACTGGTCAGGATAACATTTTTTTTCACTTTAAGGGAGTTACATCGAAATGCGCAAGCATTTTATCGGATACCAAAAAACAGACACTGGAACAGCGCTCCCTCTCATTCCTGCGAAGGCAGGAAACCAGGCAATGTCCACTGGATTCCCACTTTCGTGAGAATGAGGGACAGGGGTAAAAATGAGATAAATACCTTAAAAAACTAACAATTATAATGAGATTAAAATGAGCATATATCTTCTGATTTTTCTCTCTTTAATTCTTAAGATATTCGGGAAAATAAGAAACCTGTTTTTTGTATCTTTCTGTATGCTACTGTTTTACCAGGCATGCAGCAAAGATGAATTAAATCCCAATGATTCAAATGACGAACCAATTCCCGGAGAAGTGTACTACAGAGAATCGAAAGTAGCTGTGGGTTATTCAGCCTCCTCTGTCAATGCGGTAGTTTTCAGAAGAAATTCGCTGGTAACCTTTGACGGTTTTCAATATATCGCGTTTTACAATAGCTCTAAAAACGTAGTAATTGGCAAACGTAAGCTGGATTCTGATAATTGGCTGGTAACCCCCTCTCAATACTCCGGGAATGCAACTGATGCCCATAATGTAATAAGTATAATGGTTGATGGAGACGGATATCTTCACGTGAGCTGGGACCACCACGGCCATCCGCTTCGCTATGCGAAAGGCCTTACCCCGGGGTCACTTGAATTGGGAGGTAAGGAATCAATGACCGGCAGCCTGGAAGACAGGGTTACCTATCCGGAATTTTACAAATTAAGCAATGGCGATTTACTGTTCTTTTATCGAGATGGTGGCTCGGGAAATGGTAATCTGGTATTGAATCGTTATCGTACTTCGCAAAAAAAATGGGAACGCGTACATCATAATTTGCTGGATGGAGAAGGGGTAAGAAATGCTTACTGGCAAATCTGGGTTGATCCTAACGATGAAATACACCTCTCGTGGGTATGGCGCGCATCAGGCAATGCTTCTACCAACCGGAATATCGGCTATGCAAAATCAAAGGATGGTGGCGTTACCTGGCAAAAATCTACAGGAGAGAACTGTTCTGTTCCAATGAAGGATGGAACGCATGAGTTGGTGTGGGCAATCCCTGTGAGCAGCAACTTAATCAATACCACTTCAATGACCACTGACAGTGATGGGAATCCTTATATCGCCACCTACTATAAACCTGCTGACGATAACTGTACCAATTGTTACCTTTTTTATTTAAAAGATGGTATTTGGAAGCGATCAAAAATTACCAGCCGCAAACTCGACTTTGATTTGGCAGGAGGCGGCACACTGAGGATACCATTAAGTCGTCCATTGATTACCTGCGAAGAAAAGAATGGAAAGAAAACATTGATCCACATTTATCGCGATGAGGAGTTTGGGAATCAAATGATTTTTTCAAAAGCCCTGGTTGAAGATCAGTTGGTTTGGGAAAACAAATCTCTTTCCGGCAAAGACATGGGGCAATGGGAACCCACCTTCGACAGCGAACTATGGAAGGAGAAACAGGAACTTCATCTCTATGGACAATATGTGCAGCAAATTTCAGGAGATCCGGGCAATGCTTCAAGTGAACCAAGCAGGGTGAGTGTTTACGAAGTTCAGTTGGAAAGACTGAATAAATAAATTGGATATAAATTTTTATAATTACTTTCTTAATGAGAAATGTTATTTTCGGACTGCTAATAGTAGTCTCATTCATTAATTTATCAGGTGTTTTATCGGAAAAAGAAAATGCAGTTCTTAATAACGATGTGGTCAGGTTTAACCGGGCTTGTAACTCTTTCATTTTATCCTGATCTTCATTAAAACAATTTCATAAGGGTTAACTTTAGAAAGATGAATTCAAGAGAAAGAGTGCTGGGTGCATTTAACCGAACGGGTTACGACCGCATCCCCGTAAAACATGAGGGTACACCGGAAATAAACCAGATGATCATGGATCATTTCGGGTTAACCAACATGGAGCAGCTCTTACGGGTAGTTGGAGATGATTTCAGGTATGTGGAACCGGTGTATGTAGGGCCGGAGCTGAAAAAATACCCTGATGGAAGCATTGAGGGGTACTGGGGAGAAAGATACAAATACGCCGAATTTGAAGGGGGAAAATATCTGGAAGCCTGCTACCTTCCATTTGCTGGCATAAATACATTGGAAGAACTGGACCGGTCACATTTCCCGACCGCAGACTGGTTCGATTATTCCACCATACTTGAACAATGTCTAAAATGCAGGGATGAAGGATATGCGGTTTGCTTTGGCACAGCGGGGGACATGGATTTTATCAACAGCATCGCACGTGCCAGAGGAACAGAACAGGTGTTGATTGATTTAATTACGGATGATCCGGTTTATCTGGAAATTATGGAAGCCCGCTTCCGCTTTTACTACGATATGCACGAAAGGGTGTTGCAGGCCGGCAATGGCTTGGTCGATTTTACACATATCGGCGAAGATTTGGGTACGCAAAATTCGCAGGTAATTGATTTTGATACATTTGACAAACATTTCGCTCCGAAGTTCAGGAAGTATTTTGAGATGGCCCATAGTTACGGAGCCCGGACCATGATGCATATGTGTGGTTGTATCAGGGCATTTTTGCCGCAATTGATTGAGCTGGGTCTGGATGTATATGATGTGGTGCAGCCGACTATTCCCGAGATGGATATCGCGGTTCTGAAAAATGATTTTAAAAACCGCATCCTTTATTGTGGGAGTGTTTGTGTGCAATCCACACTGGCTTTCGGAACAGTTGACGAGGTCGTAAAAGAAGTGGAACGAAGAAAAAAACTCTTCCCCGATGGCGGACTGTTTCTGGGGCCGTCACATGCAATCCAGGTAGGGACACCCATTGAAAATATTATTGCCCTGTACAAAACTGCCGGGAGTTTAATTGAGGAGATTGATGAATCGATCCTTTCAATAATAGAAGGCGGAAATGTCGATAATATCAATATGTCAAAACTATTTTAATAATGTCTACATTAATAATCGGATATGGGAATAGTGTGGTACAATAAAAACACGATTTTATGACAATAAGAGAAGTATTAGCAGCACTAACAAGAAAAGCGCCTCCTGATAAAACACCTTTCGAAATAAGTTGGGGAGCCTTTACACATTTGTTAATGAAAACGTTCCTTTTTGCCCTGAGTTTCTTATTGTTCAATTGTGTGAGCACGAGCAACCAGCAAAATAATGGCGGAATAGACTTCACCTCCCTGAAAGAAAACTTCCAAAACCCACCATCAGAATATGGACTCAATTGCTGGTGGTGGTGGCTCAATAGCAATGTAACAAAAGAAGCTATTAAAAGTGATCTGGAAGCCATGAAATCCCGGAATTTTCAGGGAGCAGTCGTTTACGATGGGGGAGGCCATAACCAGAGAGGAAACAGGGATGTCCCGTCAGGCCCTCAGTTTGGCTCGGATGAATGGAACGAACTGTTTATTTTTACCCTTGATGAAGCCAGACGACTTGGTCTGGAGATAGGACTTAATATTCAGAGCGGCTGGAATCTGGGAGGTTCAATGATAACGCCTCAATATGCAGCAAAGCAGCTTACTTATGCAGAAACAAAAATTACAGGCGGCACTGTTATCAGTCAAAAGTTAAGTACTCCTGAAAGAGTGATGGATTTTTACAAGGACATTGCGGTTTTGGCAATTCCTCTTAACGAAAGGAATAAAACCAATGAATCAATTTCTGATTTGGATTTAAAACTTGCTTACCATGAACTTGGAGGTTCAGCTACGGATACCCGGTTTTTATTAGGCAATGTATCACGCAACAATACAAAGAATGAGGGTAAAACAACCTATATCATAGAAAGTGATGAGATTTTGAACCTGACTTCCAAAATGGATGGCGAAGGGAACCTGAATTGGGAAGCACCTGACGGCCAATGGAGTATTCTTCGTTTAGGTTATACCTGTTCCGGAGCACTTGTGTCAACTTCAAGTGATAATTGGGGGGGGCTTATACTTGATTATCTGAGCAAAGAGGCATTTAATTTTTATTGGATGGGAGTATTGGATCCCATTTTTAAAGCAGCAGGGGATCACACAGGAACTACATTGAAAGATCTCGGGACCGACAGCTGGGAATGTGAAGGGATGAACTGGACTGACAAGTTTGAGGAAGAATTCAGGTTTTACCGGGGATATGACGTGTTGGGCTATTTGCCTGTGGTTGCAGGTTATGTTGTTGAGGACATTGAAACCTCCAATGCCTTTTTATCCGATTTCAGGAAAACATTAGGCGACCTGGTGGCCAATAACCACTATGCGCTTTTTGCAGAGAATGCGCATAAATACAACATGCGAATTAATCCGGAATCAGCCGGTCCGCATGCCGGCTCCTTTGATGGAATGAAAAATTTTGGATTCAGCGACATAGTGATGGGCGAATTTTGGGCGCCCTCGCCCCATCGTCCTTTACCTGAAAACAGGTTCTTCCTCAAGCAAGCTTCATCTGCAGCACACATTTATGGGAAGAAGATTGTTGGTGCTGAATCGTTTACCACCATCGGTCCGCACTGGAACGATGAATTGTGGCACGACCAGAAATCGGCTTTCGACCATGAGATTTGTGCAGGGTTAAACAGGGTCTATCTAACTACTTTTACCTGTTCGCCTGCAGAAATGGGATTGCCAGGTCAGGAATTCTTTGCCTGTACGCACATTAATCCGCGGGTAACCTGGTGGGAACAATCGGGGCCATTTATCGATTATATCCACAGGATACAGATGGTGATGCAGGAAGGTAAATTCGTTGCTGATGTTTTGTACTATTATGGCGACCACGTCCCCAATGTATTTCCCTTTAAACATTCCGATCCGGCAGGGGCAATGCCCGGTTTTGATTACGATGTGACCGATGAAACCATTTTCCTGCAACTGAAAGTGGAAGATGGGAAAATTGTAGTACCCGGTGGTGTGAAATACCGTGTTTTGGTTTTGCCCGACCATAAGGTGTTGTCGCTTGCAGTGCTCGAAAAATCTGATGAACTGCTGAAGGAGGGCGCCACTGTTTTGGGCCATAAACCCGTAAAAATGGTCAGTCTGGCAGGTGGGCCAAAAGCGCAGAGAACCTTTGGAGACCTGACAGATAAGATATGGGGAGATGCTACGCCGGAAAAGGGAGAAAAGCGTTATGGCAACGGAACGGTTGTCTGGGGAATGACGTCACGGGAGTATCTGTTTTCAAAAGAAGTACCTGCTGATTTCGATATTTTGGGAAACGACAGCAAAACCGACTTCGATTACATCCATTACACCATCGGAGAAAACGATCTCTTTTTTGTCTCCAACCAGACCACCGAAAAGCAGGAAATAAAGGCGCGCTTCCGCATTTCGGGCAAACAACCTGAGTTGTGGGATGCTTTAACCGGAAACATTCGCGAAGCCACAGCTTATTCACAGGAAGATGGTTTGACAACAGTGCCGCTGACTTTGGAGCCTTATGGTTCTGTAATAGTGTTGTTTAGCAACAAGATAGCTGAAAACAAACAAGGTGCATCGCAGCGAAATTATGCTGATTATGAAACAATGGCAGAGATTACAGGGGAATGGACGGTCAACTTCGATCCCGAGTGGGGAGGACCTGGCACGGTGACTTTCCCTGAACTCCTGGATTGGACAAAACATTCTGACGAAGGGATTATATATTATTCAGGAACTGCTGTCTACAGCAAAACATTTAGTATTGATTTTGAACCACAAAAGGGCCACCAATACCATTTAAAGCTGGGTAGCGTAAAAGATGTGGGTATCGCCGAAGTGAGACTGAACGGGAAAGAGACAGGAGTTGTCTGGACCCCTCCATTCAGGGTCGCAATAAGCGATGAACTGAAGAAAGGTGAGAATGAGCTGGAAATCAGAGTGATAAACTCATGGTACAACAGGGTGGCCGGAGACCAGACCTGGCCGGACAGGAAGCAATACACCTCTACCAACATCGTTTTAAAAAATGATTTCCGGGGCAGGCCAATTGCGGAGATCCCTTTGGAACCATCGGGTTTGCTGGGGCCGGTTCAGATTGAAGAGGCTGTAATGAATTAAATTGGAAAAAAATGAAGAACCTGATCATTAGTTTTTCAACCCTGATTATCCTCAGTTTATTGCTGATGAACTGCAAAAGCAGACTAAATAAGCAGGAATATATCGACAGCAATTATCACCTGACAGGGCGGAGCCTGGAGGAGTCCTTTAGAACCCCGCCCGATTCGGTAAAACCATGGGTTGTTTGGTTTTGGATAAACGGCAATATTAGTAAGGAGGGCATTACCAAAGACCTCGAGGCCATGAAAGAAATTGGCATAAACGGTTTCTATTGGATGGAGGTAAGCGGACCCTGGTGGGCACCGGAGGGTAAGGTTGAAGCAGGCAGTGCAGAGTGGCACGAGGCAATGCAATGGGCCATAGCAGAAGCCGATAGGTTAAAAATGGAATTCGCACTGACCGTGGACTTTGGATATGGCAGCGGAGGGCCTCATATCACCCCTGACCTGTCAATGCAAAAACTGGTCTGGAGCCAAACGGAAGTGAAGGGGGGCAAACGGTTAAACCTCCAAATAGAAAAACCTAAGGTAAATAAAACACTTGAACCGGTTTGGTTGCGCCCGGGACAGGAAATGAACCCCGAAGTAACAAAAGCTGTGGATAGCATAGACTCTTACAGGGATGTAGCTGCATTTGCAATTTCAACTGCCAGGTTCAAAAATTCCACCATTATCCCCGAAAATCAAAAAAGGGAAATAGCCGGGAAGTTGATAAATGTACCGGGGCTTTATGGGGTGGCAGACGATCCTCTGATGGCCTGGGACGGACGCGGTTGGAAAACAGATCTGCCCACGCTTGACTTTAATGCTGATTTGTCGGCTTTGCAAGCTGGTGATGTCATCAATCTATCGGTAAATATGAATGCAAACGGGAACCTGGTTTGGGATGCTCCTGCGGGAGACTGGACTGTCGTCAGGATGGGCTATGCTAGTAATTACCATATTACAAGGCCTTCTCCCTATCTCGCAGTAGGGTTGGAGAGTGACAGACTGCATCAGAGAGGCATTAATACGCATTTTGAACACCGGCTGAAACCCATCATCAAAGCTGCCGGGGAAAAGGCAGGGAGGACATTAAAATACATACATATTGATAGCTGGGAGGCTGGCGGACAGAATTGGACGCTCGAGTTTGAAGAAGAATTCCGGAAGAGAAGAGGATACGATATTACGCCATGGTTGCCCGTTTTAACCGGCCATGCGGTAGATAACGTCCAAAATACAGAGCGCTTCCTGTGGGACTTGCGCAAAACGGTGAGCGAAGTCACCTTAGACAACTATATCCTCAGACTTAAGGAACTCATTGCTCCCTATGGAATGAAAAATTCCAATGAGCCTTACGGCAGGTTAGGTATAAACAGCTTCGAATATGCTGCAAACAGTGATTTTATGATTGCAGAGTTTTGGACGGAAAGGGAAATAATCGACAAATTCCCGACCTTTCAGGATTACTGGTACCATTCTATGAAAGGACTGGCTTCGGTGGCCAATACTTATGGAAAAACACGGGTCGGGGCAGAGGCATTCACAGGCTCCAGGGGCTGGGTTGATCATCCCTACATGATAAAGGGCATGGGAGATGAAGCCTTTAGCCAGGGCATCAACCACTATATTTATCACCTATATGCACACCAGGCGTATGACCATATGAAGCCGGGCCTGACCCACCGCAGGTGGGGACAACATATCAACAGGTATCAAACCTGGTGGAACATGAGCAAACCTTATTTCGAATATGTGGCAAGATGCCAGGCACTTTTACAGAAAGGCAGAAGAGTGGTCGATGTCGCGTGTATGTACACTGAAGGAGCACCATTAAATTTCAATAACATCAGTTTTTCATTGCCTTTTGGCTATGATTATGACTTTTGCACTTCAGAAGTCGTTGGGCAGATGACGGTTAAAGACGGGGTAATTTTCTTGCCGAACGGAGTTTCTTACCGGTATCTGATACTCCCTGACTCTGACAGATTGTCGCTTCCATTGGCACGAAAAGCACAGGCACTAAAGAAAGACGGAGCCAGGGTTTATCTACAACAGGCTGTCATTGGCACACCCGGTCTTGAGGGCTATCCTGACGCAGATCAGCAGGTGAAAGCCATCACTGAAAATTGGGAAATTCTTCCGGACGGTGGTTGGGAAAGCGTTTTTGGATCAGATCACATATTGCCTGATTTTGAGGGTGACAGCCTTATGTGGATACACCGTAACACCGGTAGCGGCGATTTCTACTTCGTAGCCAACACGAAGCCCGAAGAAATGAGTCGTACATGCATTTTCAGGTCAAAAAGAAAATTTGCAGAATTATGGAATCCCGAAACGGGGGAGATATTTGAAATAGAAACCACACAAAGAAAAGATGGTCGAACGGAAGTGGATTTGCAGTTTGAGCCTTCACAAAGTTGGTTTATTGTATTTAAGGACGAGCAAAGTAAACAAATATCATCAGGAAGTCCATTCGTTGAGTGGGAAGATGTGCAGGAGATACGGGGGTCGTGGGACGTGGAATTTGATAAGGATTGGGGACCGGCAGAAAAACAGACCTTTAACGAGTTAAAATCATGGTCAGAGGATTCAAATGAGCTGGTAAAATATTATTCGGGCACGGCAACGTACCACAAAGAATTTATTATTTCAGATGCAACCAATAAAGCATTGAAGGATAATAAATCAACAAAGGTTGGTTTGGATTTGGGCAAAGTGGAAGTAATGGCCAGGATAAGACTAAACGGAGAAGAATGCGGTACTGTATGGAAGCCGCCTTATCGTGTGGAAATCAGCAAAGCGTTAAAGTCAGGCACCAATAAACTGGAAATTGAAGTGGTCAATACGTGGGTGAACCGTATGATCGGCGATGAGCAACTACCACTCGATGCTGAATGGAAGGATTGGGAAACCCTCGTTGAATGGCCCGCTTGGTTTCAGGAAGGGAAAGAAAGTCCGGCAGGAAGGTATACCTTCACCACTGCACGGCATTACCAAAAGGAGAGTCCGCTCATGCCTTCGGGACTTCTTGGCCCGGTTAAAATCATGTCAGGAAAGTGAGGATTTTTCAGAAAATATTTTTAAATTTTTTACAACAAAATGCCAGTTATGAACTATTTTGACCAATTTTACACAAACGACTATTGAAAAATAAAAATCAAAAACATAATCAAAA
>CAYMXK010000048.1:0-2071 GCA_964393915.1 uncultured Prolixibacteraceae bacterium | reverse complement strand
AATCAAAAACATAATCAAAATGAAAAAACAAACTTTGAAGAAATTGATTATTGCAGGCCTGGTTTTGCTATTCACAACAGGCTTGTATACCAGTTGCATTAATTCAGGAAATGAATTGGTTCCCACCGGTTTAATGACTGATCTTCTTCTGAAGCCTGGTGAGGCGGTGATTACATCTCCACAACCACGATTTACCTGGATTCCGGGAGGGGAGGAGGTCATGCAAACCGCCTATCAGGTCATTGTTGCCTCCAGTGAAAAGAACCTTAAAAATGAGAAGGGGGATGTATGGGATTCAAATAAGGTGGATTCAGAACTTTCTGTTTCTGTGCCATTTGGGGGTAGTCACCTGAATGAAAATACCACATATTGGTGGAAGGTAAGGACATGGGATCAAAACGGAAAGGAAAGCAAATACAGCCGTCCTCAAAAATTCAATACCGGCATTTTTTCTGGAGCAGACCGGAAATGGCCCGGAGAAAGTCATTGGGTAAAACTCGAAGTCGACGGTAAAACGGAGTATGTTTATGAAAACAGGCACCCCATTCGTTACCATGAGATTGAACCTGTTTCCATAGAAAAAAATATTGCCGGCAATCAGTTCATCACTTTTGAAAAAGCAGCTTTCGGCGCGCTGAAACTTACCGTCGGGTCCCCTGCAAACAGCGATACAATAATTGTACACCTCGGCGAAGATGATATGGATGGTAACATGGTCAACAGGAATCCCGGCGGGTCTATCATTTATAACAAGTTAACAGTTGCCCTCCAGCCTGGTCAAACCGAATATCTTATTACAATTCCCCGTTTTATTTCACACTATCCCAACAGCCAGGTACTTGCCGAGCACATGCCCGAAGTCACTTCTTTCCGCTATGCCGAAATTGAAGGACTAAAAGAGGAAATTTCAACCAAACAAGTGCGCCAGTTGGCTTTGCTGTACCATTTTGATGATAACGCATCCGATTTCGAGTCTTCGGATGATAAACTGAATCAAATCTGGGAACTGTGCAAATACACCTTAAAGTCCACTCCTTTTATGGGAATCTATATCGATGGCGGGGCGCGTGAACGAATGCCCTATGAAGCCGATGCCTATATGCAGCAGGTTGCCCATTATTGTGTGGACCGCGAATTTGCCATTCAGCGCTATACCGCTGACTTTCTGATTTATAACCCAAGTTGGCCTACGGAATGGCACCTGAACATCGTAATGATGGCCTGGGCCGACTATATGGCAACCGGAGATGAACGCTTTCTGAAAGAAAGATACGATGAACTTCAAAAGAAAACATTGATTGGCCTGGCCAGAGAGGATGGTTTGATCAGCACCCGCACAGGACTTGCGACACCTGAATTTCTGGCAAGTATTCATTACCACGGCAAAAGTTTCAGAGATATCGTGGACTGGCCGCAGGGAACACCAGCCGGTGAAACTGTATTGCGGAGCGGCCATGGCAGTGTTACTTTTGAAGGGGAAACCGACCGGTATGTTTTCTCTGACATCAATACCGTTGTCAATGCTTTTCATTATTACAACTTAGTGCTGATGGAAAAAATTGCCGGCGTTCTGGGAAAGGACGAAGACAAAGCTTTTTATGCACAAAGGGCCTCCCTCGTAAAATCTTCCTTTAACGAGAAATTACTGAACAAGGAAACAGGGATTTATACGGATGGAGAAGGCGTGGAGCATAGTGCGTTGCATGCCAATATGTTTCCTGTGGCATTCGGATTGGCACCGGAGAGCAATTATCCTCAAATCAGGGATTTTCTCATTTCCAGAGGAATGGCCAGCAGTCCGGGAATGTCGATGTACCTTTTTGATGCGCTCTACGAAATGGGCGCCGAGGACTACTCTTTGGAGCTTCTTACCAATGAAACAGACCGGAGCTGGATGAACATGATCCGGTTTGGCACCACGGTTACTTCCGAGGCCTGGGATTTGAAATACAAGCGGAATATGACCTGGAACCATGCATGGGGAGCTATTCCAGCCTATGTTATAACAAGAAATATTCTTGGAATTGAACCATTAGAACCAGGTTTCAGAAAAGTACTTATAAAACCGCAA
>CAYMXK010000047.1:1595-18013 GCA_964393915.1 uncultured Prolixibacteraceae bacterium | reverse complement strand
GGTCCCGGTCCAGTAGTCAAGCTGTCTTGTCCTGATTACGTGTGAAACGGCCCGCTGCAGGTTAAATGCCGGTAGTGCCGGAATTTCAGGTGGAAGGTAATCATTGGAGGTACCATCGCTCCTAATGGCAGCAATCGGCAGGATCAGATCGCCCAGTTTATTTTTTGGTTTTAGACCGCCGCATTTTCCGAGAAAAAGTACAGCCTGGGGCGATACGGCGCTCAGAAGGTCCAAAATGGTGTCTGCATTGGGACTGCCCATGCCAAAGTTAATAATGGTAATTCCTTCAGCACTTGCATTGGGCATTGCCCTGTTGCTGCCAACTACAGGAACCTCAAAACGGGCGGCAAACATGTCGACATACAACTGGAAATTGGTAAGCAGGATATATTCCCCAAATTGATCAAGCGGTCTGCCTGTATATCGGGGCAGCCAGTTTTCCACAATTTCTTCCTTAGTCTTCATATTATGTATCTGTTGAAATAGTATTAATTTCGTTGCTTGTTGAAATCAATACAAAAATAGCAATTTGAACGGGGCAACCATGCAAAAACTCAATTTACCGGAATTCCATTTCCGGCTCGTGGAGAGACAGGGGATGCTGTTTGTTTTTGATGAGTTCAGAAGCAAGTGGGTTATTCTGACACCTGAGGAGTGGGTCCGGCAGAATTTTCTCAGGTACCTGTCAGATTATAAGGGTTTCCCGAAAAAATTAATGTCCGTTGAAAAGAAAGTCAATATTAACGGTTTGTCTCAACGGTTTGATTTGCTGGTTTTTGACCGGAAAGGTCAACCCCTGTTGGTTGCGGAGTTTAAAGCGCCGGGAGTGGCCGTTAACCAGGAGGCTTTCGACCAGGTTTTGAGGTACAATGGCAACCTTATGGCGCCCTTTGTCATAATATCCAATGGATTGTCCCACTTCATCAGCCGCATCGACTTCGATTCGGGAAGTGCTGAATATCTGAAGGAGATCCCCGATTACGCTGCTATCTGATTCCTGCTTCCCTTGCTTCCGGGGCAGTCGTCGAAACGGCTCCGTTCTTTTAGGGGTTCACAAGCATTTTCTGTAAAAACCATTCATCTTTCCATCCGGATGGTGTCCGAAGCCATTGTTTTTTTATCCCGGTTACCTGGTAGCCTGCTTTTTCGAAAAGATGAATGCTTGCGCTGTTATCTTCCGAGATGCTGGCAGATAATTGACGCAACCCGAGGATATTCAGGGCGTAATTCTCCATTGCCAGCAGCGCATCAAGCGCATAACCATGCCTTCGGTCTTCTTTCCTGTGAATGAGAATGCCTACTGCAGCACGCTGGTGGTAGGGATCAAAATCGAATAGATCAACCGCCCCAACTGCTTGTAATTCGCGGTTTTGAATGATTAAGCGGACCTGCTTTTGTTCATAGACATCCCGGGTGGCTTCTTTAAGGTACCCGGCCAGCAGGTGTCGTGAAAAAGGTGCCCTGGCGCTGCTAACTTCCCACAGGGAAGTGTCATTCTCCCATTTATACAGCAGATCGATGTCTTCAGGCTCCAGTGCCCGCAACACGATGCAACCATAAGCAAGTACATTATTCATGCGGTGGGTTGTCAAGTTTTTTCCAGTTTTTGCTTACCAGCGTCATATCGTTCCATACACGGTAATCTTTAGCGTAAAGAATATTGAGCTGTTTTTTCTGATTATCAGGAGGTTCGTGGCTGAACATCACGCGCTGATCGAGCACGGAGGCTTTTAAACCGGGCAGGTGATTTTCCGATGGTTCATTGGGGATATATCCCACCCAGGTCAGTTTCCCTGAAACGATTCCTGCCAGATTTTTCAGCAACTGCCTTTTGCTTTTAAAGAACCATATAATAAATGGAATAGAGAATAGAAGCATTGCTGCAACGGAGAGGTCGAAGATGCGCTTTTTACGACGGTTGGGTTTTTTCGATATGGCATTCACATTCACCAGGTACAGTTCTCCTGCAGTATGTATGGAGTTGCTGCCAATAATGCTGTAGCTTTCCGGCGGTGCAATCTTGTAGGCTACATCCATTCCGCTCAGGTCCAGCATCGAACGGATGATCTCTCCGGAGGTGAGGCTTTCAGCACAGAATATAATTTCCTCAATACGGTTTATTCCGATAATTTCTTTAAGCTGTGAGACATGCCCAAGGTAATCGTCGGTATCATCATCGTCGGAAATGGCTATGTTCCCCACAACCAATGGGTTAACAGGCGTTTGGTGCAGGAGATTTTTAACACGGGTAACTTCCTCAGGATGACCAACAATTGCGATTCTTTTCTGTTGCTCAATATCCAGTTCAAATCCTCTGATTCTTAAGCGGCTGAATGCCAGCCTGACAGCCGGAAGTGCCACGATTGCCCAGAGGGCTCCCAGAAGGATAAGCGCACGTGAAAAACGGTAATCTTCATCAATCAGTGAATAAGCCACAAGAATCGCAACAGTGCCCCAAAGCAATCCCCTGCCAACACGAAGCAAACTTACCGGTTTGCGATAGCCCCCCGAAAGCTGAATCCCGGCCAGCCAGGTAACTATGTATGCCGGAATAACCCATTTATAGAACAGGGCGGGGTAATACCCTGACCCGAACATAATTTGCTCCCAGAGAGGCACAAGAAGCAGGAAACCCGCCATGATCAGCAGGAAATCGAGAACCGGGAGGTAAATTATGCTGAGAAGCCGTTGAACGACTGCGACGAATGCCCTGAAATATATGGCTATGTGAACGAAGGCGGAATATGCCCTGTAGTTACCTGAAGAGAAGTGTTTTTTGGAAAAAATCAGCATGGCGTTGTAGAACATCTTCACGTAGTTGATGCTTCCCTTTTTGGTGCTTTCTCCTTTGTAATGTATTATGGTGGTTCCCGCATAGTAATAGTTTTTGTAACCCGATTGCATAATTCTGTAGGAGAGATCAATGTCTTCGCCATACATAAAAAAGGTTTCATCCAGCAGTCCGGTTTTTTTCAGGGTCTCCATCCGAAGGAGCATGAATGCCCCGCACAAAACGTCCACTTCATGGGTTTCATCTTTGTCGAGGTAGGAGAGGTGGTATCTCCCAAACTGCCGTGTGCGCGGAAACAGTTTTGAGAATCCGAAGATTTTGTAAAACGCGACCCAGGGTGTGGGCAGTCCCCGCTTCGATTCAGGAAGGAACCTGCCTTTTCCGTCGATCATCTTCACCCCCAGTCCACCTGCATCCGGATGGTTGTCCATAAAGTCAACCACTTTGGAGAAGGTATCTTCCTCAACAACCGTATCGGGATTGAGCAGCAGGGCGTATTGACCGCGTGCAATACGCAAGGCCTGGTTGTTGGCGGCCGAATAGCCGTTGTTTTTATTGTTGACGATAAGTTTCACCGCGGGAAATTTTTCCCGGACGAGATGACAGGATCCATCCAGTGAGTGATTGTCAACCACAAAGACTTCGGCCTCCATTCCCCTCAGGGATTTATATACCGAATGCAGGCACTGTTCCAGAAAGTGCTTTACATTATAATTGACGATAATAACCGAAAGCTTCATGCAGCCAAATCACTGTTCAATGGCAAATTTAAGCTTTCGGAGCGAAATAGACTCCTGTCGGGCATAAATATATTTGGATGGGTTCTTGCCGGACAAAGAGCTGCCCCGCCTGATAGTATTTGAATCGGGTTATCCTGTTTGGGAGGGCATATGCATAGGTCAGGCCAGCATTGTTGCAACGAAATAGTTTGAAAGCTTCCTTAAAAGTTTATATTTGTATTTGATCAGAAATTTGGGATATGAAATCGCCATGATGTACAAAGCAAATATTGGAGTTAGTAGTTTTCTGCATGGCGATTACATCTGACCATTAAAAAACAAAACAATTATGCAGATGAAAACAAAATGGTTCGGAATAGCTGCGGTTGCAGTGCTTGCCTTATTTATCATGCTGACAACCATCGGCTCAAAGCAGCTCGAAACTACTGCGGAGAATCCACTTCCAGTGGCGCCTCCCAAAATTTTTTATACTTCACCACCTTTACCTGAAGCCATAAGTTTTATGGACGAAGTGGTTCCCTTGTACCGGTTTGATGTTATGGAAAGCCTCGAAAGAGAGCTCCTGGTCAATTCCTATTTTCATTCCCAAACCTTCCGCATGATTAAGCTTGCACCCAGGTTTTTTAAACTGATCGATCCGATATTGGCCGAAGAGGGCGTTCCTGCAGACTTTCGCTACCTGGCTGTGGCTGAAAGCGGATTAAATCCCAAGGCTGCCTCTCCCGCCGGGGCTGTTGGAATATGGCAGTTTATGCGTAGCGCAGCATCAGATTATAAACTGGAAGTTTCCAAAGAGGTGGATGAACGTTACCATATTGAAAAATCGACACGGGCTGCCTGCCGGTATCTTAAGGATTCATATAAAAAATATGGAAGCTGGCCTTTGGTTGCCGCTTCATATAATGCAGGCCGGGCATCTGTCGACCGCCAGCTGGCGAGGCAAAAGGTGAACAGTTATTTCGATTTGCTGATGAGCGAGGAAACCGAACGATATGTTTACCGTATTCTCGCCCTCAAACTCATCATGGAGAATCCCGGGAATTATGGTTTCATGGTTGCCGACGAAGAGAGGTACTCCCTTTGGGAAACCAGGAAAGTTGAAATCAGAGGACCAGTTTCGAACCTGGCTGATTTTGCCCTGTCGCATGGTACCAACTACAAAATGCTGAAATACTACAATCCGTGGCTTCGCGACAACACCTTAGCCAATCCGACGGGTAAAGTCTACGTGGTTGATTTGCCGGTCACCTCCAATTGATGTTAAAAGATGTTGCAACTTAGGCTTGAAATTTGTTAAACAGTATATTTGACGCTGTTTACCTGAAAAAATGTCAAAACACTCTGTTTTAATATTGATAACTATCTTGTTCCTGTGCAAAATTGATTATGTTTTTGCACAGGATACCGGCATTGATATTGATCCTATTCTGATCAGGCTGAAAGCCCGGGTGGTCAGTGTGGGTGACACCTCCCCGGTACCTTACGCCAATATTATTAACTACCGGAACAGGAGCGGGGGCAGCACCAATGCCACCGGCAATTTTTCCCTCGAGATGCTTAACATCGACACACTCGTTGTATCTGCCATGGGATTTAAAACCAGAACTGTCCGTATTCCCCGCTTCTTTTCACCTGAAAATACCTTGCTGGTCTTTCTTGAGCCAGTCATTTATCCGCTTTCTGAAATACAGGTGTCGGGTGACAAAGCCCGTGTAAATATGGATGGCATTCCGGTTGGCAGGCCGATAGATCTTGCGCCGGAACTGAGAGGTGACGCATTCAATGAGCGTCCTCCGGTTATTGCGGCCTTGTTCAATCCACTCTCTTACTGGCAATATTATCTCAGCCGCAAAGAGATACAGAAACGAAAGGCCAGGGAGGCGATATCACTCGAAAAGAATTGGGAGATGCATTCCCGGAACTACAACAAAGAAGTAGTTATGCTGCTTACCGGACTTGATGAGGCACAGGCTGACGACTTTATGATCTGGTTCAATTCACAGAATGTGTTGCCCTATACCGCAACTGAGTATGAGGTTCGTGCTGCCATCCGTGATTATTTTATTGTGTATGCCCACGAAAAAAACAACAGGGTTGAATAGAAAATAACCAGATGGCACAAATGCAGGAATGAGTCTACAATCCGTGCAAGTGACTTCCATGGGCGGGAAAATTTCAGCAGCGCTTCCTTAATTCAGCCAATAGGTGAGCTTAAAAACCAGGGCCCTGTTGCGTGAGTTCCAGGTACCCGGGAGGTAGTTGTCGGTGTAAACTACAAACAGATCGGAAACAGGCTGGTAACGCCACTGAAAGCGCATGTTAAGATTCACGTTGTCAATTTGTTCATTGTACTGAACGAAAGTCGACAGGAAAAGTTTATCGGTAAAGGTCAGGTCGAGTTTCGGGCCTACCAGCAATAGTTGTGTAGGTTTAAAAGGCGCGGGCAGGAGTAAATCGGTATAGGTAAAATTTACTGATAAGCTGGCGTATGGCTGATAGCGGTAACTCATTTTGCCTTCAATAAAATTAATATCTCCGTTGTAGAATTCCCCTTTGGCTATAGTTGCGTTCCATTTTAACAATTTCCGGTTGTCTGAGGTATATTCCAGAAAGCCATACTGTGTGCGGTATTCGCTTCCGGCAGGTAAATATTCTCCGGTAATGTGGGTGGGGTCAAAATCATTCTTCAATTTGACAAACAAGTCTTTGATCCCTGCGGAAATTAAGGTCCGGTTGGCAAATTCAACGTTATAGCCGTAAGAGTTTACCTGATCCATTAATTTATTGTTTACATCGTAATAATACTCAAGATCTGCAACGGGACCGTGTGAAGCTACCTTTTTGTTGGGAACAAAAATATATTTGAGCGTGGGTCCCCAGAAATTATAGCCGGTACGCCTGACAAATCCGGTTTCGGCACGATAGTTTTCTCCAACGCTCGTTTGCGACATTCTGATGTTGATGTTTTTCCGGCTGTAACCGACGGAAGCTCCCTGGGCATATTGCCTGTCGGGGTTTTCGGGCTGAAATGAACGGTGGTAAAAAAACTTTCCGCTCCAGAAGTTGTTGCTGCTGGCCAGGTTGTAGTCGAGGCCTGCAACACGGTTGAACAGCCCTCCATCGTCAGGCTGATTGAGGTATTCTTTGTTGACCAGGATAAAACCGAGGTTGGAGCGGGCAAACATCTTTCGTTGCACCGATAAAACAGTGAAATTGCGTGATAGCTGCAGGCTGGTTTTTTCAGTGGTCATGTTCATAAATCCAATGCGCCAGTCGTTGCCGATTTTTCCGCTAAGCCTGGCCCCTGCAATTACCGGAGCATCCAGTCCAATGCGGCGGGAGAAAAACGGAGTGACCGCATTGCTGTATCCAAATCCCGAAAACAAGTCACTGTTTTCAAGAAAAAACTGTCGCTTTTCGGGGTAAAACAACTCGAAGCGGTCGACATTCATCTGTTGCTGGTCCACTTCCACCTGTGCAAAATCCGGGTTATAAGTCAAATCCAGGTTCATGGCTGAGGAGAAACCCACTTTTGCATCGAACCCTACATCATTGCGCCAGCCTTTGCCTCCTCCATTCTGGAGGTTTTCGTGGTAGCTGGTGAAAACATAGGGGATAACTGAAAAGTTTAGACTGGGCTTTGGGAGCGGCTCCTCAAAATGGAGTACTCCGGTATAAGCAAGTGAAGCGGTCGGGAACTGTCGGGGTACCGGGGCCCAGGATGATTTTTCATTGGTCTTGAGGTCCTGGCGGCTGAAATTCATAAACCAGGTCTGGCTACCTTTAGGATATCTCACCGACCTGAAAGGAATCCTCATTTCGGTAACCCAGCGGTCTTCATAATGCCGTGTCTTTGACTCCATTTTGCAGTCCCAGTTAAGATTCATATTTGATCCGCTGTGCATCATCCCATCCCAAACTGCACCGGATGCTGAAACACCAAAGGAAAAACCATTGGTCTGGTCGAGAAAGGTATCGAAAAAAGATAAAAAATTATCGTTGTTTCCAAAATTGAAGTCCCTCCTGAAGGATTCGGCGATTCGCTTGCCGGGGACTGTATCAAAAAAAGTGATGGCCATGTAGAATGCCTTGTCATCATAGGTCAGCAAAACCTCGGAAGGTTGTTGTGGAAAGCCGGTGTCGACAGGCAGCACCAGATAAAAGTCTCCGGCGACCTGTGCTTCGAGCCAGTCTTGTTCGTCAAGAATGCCATCGAGTTTGATGACGGACTTCATTTTTTGCGCCTTATATACAAAATTCCGGTTGAAGGTATTGAAAACAGGATTTGGACGGCCATCAGGAAGTGAAGAGAAAACATTTGCTGAAACAAAACAGGTTAAAAAAACAGTAAAAAAAAGAAATCTGACCATGATAAAAACGGTTATAAAGATGGTTTTTGGAACTTTGCAAAGATATTTCTTATTGGTTAACCTACAATAAGGGATTATCTATCTTTGTATCCCGTTTTATATAGATCAGAAAAATGACAACAAAAACCTGTGAAGAGATCAACCGAAGGATAAAAGCCGGGAAGGCCGTGGTACTGACAGCAGAGGAGGTATCAGAGATGGCCCGCACCGCGTCGCCCGCAGAGATTGCGGAGAAGGTGGATGTGGTTACCACTGCCACCTTTGGGGCCATGTGCTCATCCGGGGCCATGATTAACTTTGGCCATGCCAGTCCGCCCATCAGAATGGAGAAGATCAGGCTGAACGGAGTTCCTGCATACGAAGGGCTTGCGGCTGTGGATGCATACATTGGCGCTACAGCCTGTGATCCGGAAAATCCGGGATATGGCGGTGCGCATGTGATTCAGGACCTTCTGGAAGGCAAACAGGTTGAATTGGAAGCGTGGGGCAAGGGTACTGACTGTTACCCAAGGAAATACATCAAGACCATGATTTCGAAAGATACTGTGAATGAGCTGTATCTGTTCAATCCCCGCAACGCCTACCAGAATTACAATGTGGCGGTAAATACCACCCAAAAGCTGATTCACACCTACATGGGGACCCTGCTGCCCAATATGCGCAACGCTACCTATTCAACCTCCGGGGAGTTGAGTCCGCTGCTTAATGACCCCGAAATGCGCACCATCGGCATCGGGACCCGGATATTCCTTGGCGGAACCGAAGGATTTGTGGTGTGGCCCGGCACGCAGTTCAATACATCAAAACCGGTAAATGAATACGGTGTTCCGGTCAGCAATGCCCGCACAATTGCAGTTATTGGAGACCTCAAGGAGATGTCGCCGGAATTTATCCAGGCGGCTTATTTCGACAAATACGGGACCAGCCTTTTTGTGGGAATTGGCATCCCCATCCCCATTCTCGATGCCGATATGGCCAGGCGGGTTTCTATCCGCAATGAGGAGATTGAAACCTCTGTTCTCGACTACGGATTGCCGGGAGCACCGAAAATCGGACAGGTTACCTATGCCGAACTCAGATCTGGGTTTATTAAAGTGGAGGGCCGGAAAATCCGGACAGCCCCGGTATCCAGCCTCCCGAAGGCACGAAAAATTGCTGAATTGCTCAAGAAGGCCATTCAGCAGGGAGCTTTTGAAATCACCCAGCCAGTGAAGCTTTTTCCTGCAAGTGCCTCACTGAAATCGTTGATTGAAACCGAAAATTCAGAAAAAGAACAACCGCTATGATAAGAAAACGCTTTATACTCAATTTCCCGCCCGATAGCGGTGACAAGCCGTTGAGCTATCATTTGGTAAGGGATTACGATATCCGAATCAATATTCTGAAGGCCGAAGTATTTCCCGGAAAGCGGGGCAGTCTGCTGCTTGAGCTTCAGGGGAAAGCCGCCAATATCGAAAAGGGCATCGCTTACCTGACTGAACACAATGTGGAATGCGAACCACTGGAAAAGCGAATTCGTTTCCAGGAGGAGAAATGCATCAATTGCGGGAATTGCGTCGCCGTATGTTTTGCCGGCGCGCTCACCATAGGCCCGCCAAACTGGGAGCTGAAGTTTGACAAGAGTCAGTGTGTGGTATGTGAGTTGTGCGTGACGGCCTGTCCGCTGAAGCTGTTTAATATTAATTTTCAGTAAAAATGACCGAAAACGAATTATCAAAAATTGTCTTTGATGCGGCATTGAAAGTTCATCATAAATTAAGCCCAGGGCTTTTAGAAAGCGCTTATGAGGAGTGCTTGTATTATGAATTAATTAAAACAGGGTTAATTGTTCAGAAGCAGAAACCGCTTCCTCTGGTCTATGAGGAAGTGAAACTTGAAGTGGGCTACAGGGTTGATATTATGCTTGAGAACAGATTAATTGTTGAAGTAAAAGCTGTAGATGCTTTAAATGACGTGCATCTGGCGCAGTTATTAACCTATTTGAAGTTATCAAACTGCAAACTCGGATTGCTGATAAATTTTAATGTAACATTGATTAAAAACGGAATAAAAAGAGTAGTAAATAATCTTTAGCGAACCTTGCGGAAATCTTAACCGCAAGGACGCAAGGAGAAAACGCGAAGAACGCAAAGAAATCTTAACCGCAATGGGCGCAATGAGAAAACGCGAAGAACGCAAAGAAATAAAGTTAATTAAAAAGAGGAATAGTAGATTAGTAAACCTATTGCGACCTTTGCGTATGCCTTTGCGTCCTTGCGGTTAAAAATTGCCTCAAAGGAAAACATTAATGATATGCCCTACAATGAAGTACAACCGACTGAACGGTTTTACAGGAATGCTTTCAACACTGTCAGGTTTGCCAGTTTTACCTTGCAATACCGTGATACCGATCTCTGGATAGGTGTCGATCATGAATCTTTTAGCCGTGAGATGGCTGAATTACTCCTGAACGAAGTTGTTGAGTTATGGCAATGTCTTGAGGGATATACTCAAAATCACCCGGAATTCAAAACTTCCCACACTCCGGTCGCACTCCTTGAAAATGCCCCTGAAGCAGCCATACTTATGGCTGAAGCCGGCAGTCGGGCCGGAACCGGGCCTATGGCTGCAGTGGCCGGATTTTATGCCTGGCACACCGGTGAAATATTGAGACAAAATTTTGGTGCCAGGGAAATCGTTGTGGAGAACGGTGGCGATTTTTACCTGTTTCTTGAAAAAGACCTTACCATGACCATTTACGCCGGAAACTCACCTTTGACAGACAGGATTGCCTTAGTGGTTCCGGCAACAGCAACTCCGTGTGGTGTATGTACTTCGTCAGGAACAGTGGGGCATTCGTTCAGTTATGGCAAAGCCGATGCGGTTATGGTTGCCTGCAGGTCACCCTTGCTGGCCGATGCATGGGCAACATCACTGGCCAACCGCGTAAAATCTCCGGATGATATCGCCCATCTCTTAAATGTATCGGAAGATTACCCCGAAATTGAATCAATTATCGTCATTTGTGAAGATAAAGTAGGAATTCGAGGTAATTTTGATACAAAATTCATAAATAAGTAGTTTTGTGTCTTAATTTTGCACAATATACTATTGCAAATGACAAAGATAAAACCAGATATTAAAGAGTTGCTCAGGAAACGCGTGTTGGTACTCGACGGGGCCATGGGGTCCCTGATTCAGGATTACACCCTTTCCGAAGCTGATTTTCGTGGTGAGGCTTTCCGGGACCACGGATCCGACATGAAAGGCAACAACGATATGCTATCGGTTACAAAGCCGGAAATTATTGCTGAAATTCATCGTCAGTACCTGGAAGCCGGGGCTGATATTCTTTCGACCAATACTTTTAATGCCAACCGGATTTCACAGGCCGACTACAACGCTGAAGACTGGGCCTATGCCATGAACAAGGCCTCGGCAGAGATTGCGGTTAAGCAGGCTGCAGACTTTACCGCTGCCAATCCTGCAAAGCCCCGCTATGTGGCCGGAGCCATTGGCCCTACCAACAAAACCCTGTCACTCTCTCCCGATGTGAACGACCCCGGTTACCGAGCCATTACTTTCGATGAAGTAAAGGAAGCCTACCGGGAGCAAACCGACGGTCTGCTGGATGGGGGGGCAGACCTGCTGCTGGTTGAAACTATTTTTGATACCCTCAATGCCAAGGCAGCCCTCTTTGCAATTGAAGAGGCGCTTGAAGCCCGGGGCCGGAAAATTCCGGTGATGGTGTCGGGGACGATTACCGATGCCAGCGGAAGGACTCTCTCGGGGCAAACCCTTGAAGCCTTTCTCCATTCCCTGTCGCATATAGAGTTGCTTTCCATCGGCCTGAACTGTGCCATGGGGGCGACTGAACTTCGTCCATACGTAAAAGAGTTGTCGAAAAAGGCACCCTTCTTTATCAGTGCCCATCCGAATGCCGGGCTGCCCAACCAGTTTGGTAAGTACGATGAAACTCCCGAAATCATGGGGAGTCTTATCAAGGATTATCTCGACAGTGAGTTTGTAAATATCGTTGGCGGATGTTGCGGAACCACCCCTGCGCACATACGGGTATTTGCCAAAATGGCTGCCCATGCCCATCCGCACCAGGTGCCGCCACACGACCACCTCACCCGGTTTACCGGTCTGGAGCCGGTGACCATCACCCCTGAAGCCAACTTCCTGAACATAGGAGAGAGGTGTAATGTAGCGGGCAGCCGCCAATTTGCCCGCCTTATCCGTGACAGGAAATATGAAGAGGCGCTCTCCGTCGCCCGCGACCAGGTGGAAAATGGTGCACAGGCCATAGACATCAATATGGACGACGCCATGCTGGATGCAGAGAAGGAGATGGTCACCTTCCTGAATTTGCTGATGGCAGAGCCTGAAATTGCCCGTTTGCCTGTTATGATCGACTCATCGAAATGGAATGTTATCGAAGCCGGTCTGAAGTGTGTACAGGGCAAGGCCATCGTCAACTCGATAAGCATGAAGGAAGGGGAGGAGGTTTTCAGGGAACAGGCCCGGAAAATCAGGCGCTATGGTGCTGCCGTGGTAGTTATGGCCTTCGATGAAAAGGGCCAGGCTGATTCGCTGGAGCGGCGCAAGGAAATATGCAGCCGTGCTTACCGGATACTGACAGAGGAAGTTAATTTCGCTCCCGAAGATATTATCTTCGATCCCAACGTGCTGACCATTGGCACCGGCCTCGAAGAGCACAACAATTATGCTGTCGATTTTATCAATTCTGTGCGCTGGATCAGGGAGAACCTGCCCTATGCCAAAACCAGCGGAGGCATCAGCAACGTGTCGTTTTCGTTTCGCGGCAACGATATGGTGCGCGAGGCCATGCATTCGGTCTTCCTGTTTCATACCATCAGGGCTGGCCTTGATATGGGGATTGTTAATCCCGGTATGTTGCAGATTTATGATGAGATTGAACCTGCCCTGCTCGAAAGAATTGAAGACCTGGTGTTAAACCGCCGTCCGGATGCTACCGAACGGTTGCTTGATTACGCCACCACCCTTAAAACAGGTATCCAGACGGAAGAGAAACGGGATGAATGGAGATCACACCCCCTGTCGAAACGTATAGAACATGCCCTGGTTAAAGGTATTACCGATTACGTGGAAGAAGATATGGCCGAAGCTGTTAAGCAATACAGCCCGGCTTTGTCGATCATTGAAGGTCCGCTTATGGACGGGATGAATGTGGTTGGAGACTTGTTTGGTAGTGGCAAGATGTTTTTGCCCCAGGTGATCAAATCGGCACGGGTTATGAAAAAAGCTGTTGCCTTCCTGTTGCCCTATATTGAAGCCGACAAGGGGAAATTTCCTCAACCCGAACAAAGGAAGAAAATTTTGCTGGCCACAGTCAAGGGTGATGTACATGACATCGGCAAGAACATTGTCGGCGTGGTTTTGGCATGTAACAACTATGAGGTAATCGACCTCGGGGTAATGGTACCCACCGATAAGATTCTGGATACTGCCATTAAAGAGAAGGTTGACATAGTGGGCCTGAGCGGACTGATCACTCCGTCGCTTGAAATTATGGTTGAGGTTGCCCGTGAAATGGAGCGTCGTGAAATGGACCTTCCATTGCTGATCGGAGGTGCCACAACATCTAAAATTCATACTGCCGTCAAGATTGAAACCGAATACAGCAAACCGGTAATCCATGTGAAAGATGCATCGCGGTCGACGCAGGTGGTGTCCAGCCTGCTGAGCAGGAACCAGGAATATCTTGATTCTGTAAAGGAAGAATACGCTCAGATCCGCAGTTTTCAGGATCAGCGTAAACCCAAGGAATACCTCACGCTCTCCGCGGCCAGGGAAAATAAACCGGTAATAAACTGGTCCAGCTCTCCTGTTTATAAGGCCAATTTTACGGGCACCAAACAATTTATCGACTTCCCTCTTGAAACATTGAGGCAATATATCGACTGGAGTTTCTTCTTTTTTGCCTGGGAGTTAAAGGGAATGTTCCCGCAGATATTCGACGATCCGGTGCAGGGAGACGCCGCCCGGAAGCTTTATGTGGAGGCCAACCAGATGCTGGATGAAATCATTGAGAACAAGATGTTGCAGGCCAACGGGGTAATCGGTATATGGCCGGCCAATTCAGATGGGGATGACATCGTATTGTTTTCTGATGAAAACCGCAACCAGGAGGAAGGCCGTTTCTACCATTTGCGGCAACAGGAAAAAAAGAAGCCCGGACTCGCCAATCTCTGTCTCTCTGATTTTGTGGCCCCCATTGAATCAGGCCGGGCGGATTATTGTGGCGGATTTGCGGTTACTGCAGGGATCGGCATCGAAAAGTGGAAAAAACTCTACCATGAGGACCACAACGACTATAAAATCATTATGATCGAAGCCTTGGCCGACCGTTTGGGGGAGGCCTTCGCCGAATACCTGCACTTACTGGTGCGCAAGGAGCTATGGGGCTATGTACCCAATGAAAGCCTGTCGCTGCCCGAATTGCTGCATGTCGATTACCAGGGTATCCGTCCGGCACCTGGCTACCCTGCCTGTCCGGAGCATTCAGAGAAGGAGAATCTATTCAATATTTTAAAAGCGCAGGAAGTGGGCATTACCCTTACCGAGCATTTTGCGATGTATCCCAACGCCTCGGTCTGCGGACAGTTTTTTGCCCACCCCGAAAGCCGCTATTTTGGCGTTGAGAAAGTTGGTCGTGACCAGGTTACGGATTACGCCCGCCGAAGGGGAGTTGATGTGGTGTTTATTGAGAAGTTTCTGGCATCAAATCTGAATTACAAATAGTTAACCGAAAATGAGAAAATCAGGAAAAAGGAACTTCAGGCTCTTTGTTTTTGGACTTATAACAGGCATGGCAGCGATGTTTCTGCTCGACATGGTATTTCATTTCAACAATTCGGTGGAGACACAAGTGAAACGTGAATGGGATAAAGCCGTAAATAAAGTGGAAGAAATTTTTAAGTAAAGCAGGGATACCGGAACGGAACATTTAAAACATTATTGAGGACGATGAAGGTTATTGATATCATTAAACAGGCAGGAAAAACCGTTTTTTCATTCGAATTGCTGCCGCCCCTGAAGGGCAACGATACCACACGCATAAACCGCACCATTGAGAGTCTTTTGGATTATGATCCGAAATACATCAATATCACGACCCACCGGGATGAGATTGAATACAAGGAGCAGTCAGACGGTATTATCAGGCGCAAGGTAGTCCGCAAGCGACCCGGAACGGTTGCCATTGCAGCGTCTATCCAGCATAAATATGGTATTCCTGTGGTGCCCCACATTCTTTGTGGCGGGTTTTCCAAAAGCGAGACGGAACATGTGCTGATCGACCTTAATTTCATGGATATCGAGAATGTATTGGCACTTCGGGGCGACGGGCTGAAGGGCGAGGCGGTATTTCGTCCGGAACCTGATGGTCATGCGTATGCCAATGAACTGGTTGACCAGCTGGTCAACCTGAGAAAGGGGATCTATCTCGATCCTGATCTGAAGAACAATCACTCGATGGATTTTTGTATCGGGGTGGCTGGTTATCCCGAGAAACACCTGGAAGCCCCCAACATGGATACCGATTTGCTGTACCTGAAGCAAAAGGTGGATGCCGGTGCTGATTACATTGTTACTCAGATGTTCTTTGACAACAAGGTTTATTTTGATTTTGTGGAGAAATGCCGGCAGATGGGTATCACTGTGCCTGTTATTCCGGGGATAAAACCCATTGCATTGAAAAACCAGATGACCGTTCTTCCTAAAATTTTTAGTGTTGATATGCCCAATGACCTTGTAAAGGAACTAAGTCGATGCCAGAACGATGCCGACGCCCGGAAGGTGGGTACTGAGTGGGCCGTTCTTCAGTCGAAAGAGCTGGTGGCGGCAGGCGTGCCATCGCTGCATATATACACCTATGGCATATCGGACAATGTGAAGGAGATTGTTAAGGCGGTGTTTTAAAGATAGAGGCTGTCTTAAAAGCAAGTTCGGCGATGGATGGCTACGTCATGAAGGGTTTGCCACCAAGACCCCAAGGCACCAAGGTGGCACCAAGGGTTTAAATGGGTGCACTGCACCATAGGCAGATGCTACAGAGTAACAAATCCCGATTATGATCGGGATTGTAGAAAATGGATTATGGTGAAATTGAGGTACTTTAAGACAGCCTTTTATTTCAAATAATGATCATGTCAGAATCCACTGACGTTGAGCCGGCCTCATGTCGTGCAATTGTCGTTAAGAGAGGTCGTCGGTACAGCAGAACTTAGGATAGCCGCTTTTATTTGAGTTGCAGTTGCCCCTGTATGGGTTGAAGTATACAAAGCAATCGCACCAGCAACGTAGGGGTTGCCATGGAGATCCAGACTACACCACGCCTTGTTCAATACCGACGACACCGCCGAACGTTACCGTTTTATGATCTTCTCCCTGTAAATATGGTTTCCATTGTTGATGACGATCAAGTACATACCAGGCGCAAAGTGTTCCATTTCAACCTGTGAGATCAATCCGGTGATCTCTTTTTGTCTG
>CAYMXK010000047.1:0-1495 GCA_964393915.1 uncultured Prolixibacteraceae bacterium | reverse complement strand
CGCAAAGTGTTCCATTTCAACCTGTGAGATCAATCCGGTGATCTCTTTTTGTCTGACCAGGACGCCCAGTGAATTGTAAAGGGTATAGCTATCGCCAGGTGAAACTTTTCCTAGTTCCAATGTGACCCTGTCATTTGTTGGATTGGGGAAGAGGCGTATGGATCCGCTTCCGTTTTCAGCAAAATCCAGCGATGCATTCTTGACAGCCGGTGAGGCCGCTACAATGCTTACGACATAGTCTTCCACTTCGCCGGTGAAGCCATCATCGCAGGGTGCAGGAGACGATCCGGTACGCATGGAAATTCGCAGCCGGGTGGTCATGCTCAGGGATGCCGGAATGGTGATGTTTGCGGTAAGCGGTCCTTTCTTGTTGTTGACGGCCAGCAGGGTTTCGCCGGAATCATCGAAATCGCTGTCACCGTTGGCATCCAGCCAGATCCTCCAGAAATTGCGGCTGGTGGTGGTTGCAGGCGTAAGGGTAACCGCATATGTGGCACCCGCTATCAGGTCGTAAGATCCTGCGTTAAGACTATAACCAGAAGATGGGGTGTTGGATGTGGCAATGCTTCCCAAAGAAACTCCCTTGATAAAATCACCGGTTGTACTGATATTCATAGGTTCGCAATAGGTCACGGGGGGAGCATCGGTCACGGAAATGTAGCCCGTCTTGGTTTCTGTCTTGGTTGTATTACCATCAGAAACAACCAAAGTAACATCATATATGCCGGCAGCACTAAACTGAATATTTGGACTTTTGACATTTGATGTAATAGTAGTAGTTTCATATTTGAAAGTCCATGCCCATGATACTGGATTGCCAACCGACAAATCGGTAAACTGGACATATTCTCCGGAATAAACGGATAGCGGGCTGGCGGAGAAATCTGCATTAAGATCAACCGGCACCGGGGTTACGATGGAAATGGTATAATCCTCCACCTCGCCCTGGCTGAAGATCTCACAGGGGCCAGGAGCAACACTTCGCTTCATGGAAACACGCATCCGGGTGGTCAGGTTAAGCCCCGCAGGTATTGTAAAACTTCCGGTTACAGTGGTTTTACTGAGAGCGCTGGTAAACAGCAGTTCTCCCGGATCGTCGAAATCCTTGTCATTGTTAAGGTCTACCCATATTCTCCAGTATTCAGTTTTGGGTTTCCTGGCATTGGAGAAGGCAGGTGTAAGGGAGAAGTTTTGTGTGGTACCGGACTCAACAGTGAACGTTTTTGTATTGGTAAAATCCTGGTAACCGGTTGTTTTGGTTGAGGAATGTGTATCGCTTCCGATTCCCACCGAGGCGATCCACTCTTCCGCAACGCCGCCCTTTGAGTCGCAGTAAATCGGTTCTGTAACCTTAATGTAACCGGTTTTTGTTAGCGTATTCTCGCCTGAAGCATTGTTAACCTTCAGGGTTACATTAAAGTTACCCATATTGGGGTAAGTTACCACCGGATTTCTGTCAGTGGAAGTTTCAGGATTTCCGCCGGGGAAACTCCAG
>CAYMXK010000046.1:0-18128 GCA_964393915.1 uncultured Prolixibacteraceae bacterium | reverse complement strand
TCTGAAGCGCTTTGAGCCTTTTTCCGGCCGCTTCATCCTCTATTACTGTCCGGGCCGGTTTAACCGCAGGTAGAAATCTTTCCGATAAAAAAGGTGACAGGAACAACAATGCAGGGACAAACGAAATATAAATTACTGAAGCTGAAACGTATTTCAGAATTGGCCTTAGTTTTTCTTTACGGATTCCCGTCCATTTGAAAAACCATTTAGCTTTCCCGGTGCCCGGATCTGTTTCTATATCCAATTTATTATTCATTATTATTGTAAAAATTGATAGTCTGCATACATATCCCTTTGTTTTAATTGCTATCGGGTAAAATACTCTTTTCCCATTCATCGCGGGATAAAAGTGACCCGACAATTATCACCGGAGTGTTCAAGGATGCCTGCCGGTATAAAATATCCATATCACGGTCTGAGAGTGCCACACACCCATTGGTCCAGTTGAATCCCTGGTTTCCGTGTCCGTGAATTTCAATTAACCCTCCGGCATCAACATGAGCAGGAATCATTCCCTGCTTAACACTGTTCCTGTATCGCTGCATATCGTCCTTGTTGGGATAGTTCAGCAACAAAGCTTTGTAATACCGGGTCTGCCGGCGTTCTTTTTTCTTCACTACCAGATAATTACCCTCAGGTGTTGCCTGGTCACCCTGATGGTTCTTATCCCCAATCCAGTTGGGACCGAATTCGGCAGTAAAGGTTGATTTTAGCTTTCCTTCATTAAAAAGCATCAACTCATGAGCCATCTTATCGACCACAATAAGCGTGGTCCTGTTTTTTACTGAAGCAGCCAAAGCCTGTTTAAATAACCTCTCCCATTCCGGAAAATACTGAAAATAATCAATCATCTTATTTTCCGCGTAACTCTCAGCACTGACAAGAGCCGTTTGAGCTTTTTCCAATATCTCAGCTGCCTTATGGAATTCACCTTTTTGCCTGGCAATTCTGGTTTCTTCAAGCAACAACCTGGCTTTATTATAATTGTCCCTGAACTCGTCAGACAAAGGCAATGAACCATACATTTTACCTATCCTCTTTACACTCTCCTGAAGCGATTCAAATGATGCACCTGTTACATTCCTGGCGTTACGGGCATTGTGTGCGGCCTGATCAAGAGCATCAGATGAAACTTTGGCCGAAGAATCGGCAAATAAAATAACTTTTGAATAATCCCTGAATAAAATAATCCTCCTGTTCTCGTATCTCCACCATACCATGGCTGAATCGTAAAGGGCACTTGCCAGTTGATATTTCCCGTTTGCATACCTGTCGGCATGTGCATTGCGTGCAGCAGCAAGATTTTCCCTGGCATTTTTTAATGCCACATCAGGAGTACCGGGAACGATCATAAAAAAAACTATCCCAGCAAAAACAATTAGAACCAGGAGAACAAATATTGAGCGTACTATGCGGACTTTAGGATATTTAACCTTGTGCATCTAAATAATTAAAAAAATAAGACTGTCTCAAATTTCAGATTATCATCAACCGAATACCTCAAAAGATTGTTCAAAAAAGACATAAAGTACAGGTCTTATGAACATTCCATCCCCTGAATTTCCAGGCAGTTCTACGGCTAAGAATCGATTTGAGACAGTCTCCTGAACACTACAACAAACAAAAAATTATCTTCTTCCTTTGAATTTTTCAATAACCGCCTGCAATTCAGCCGTTACAGCGGATATTTTTGCTTTAGCTGCATTCAATTTATCGAGCGATTCGAGCCATTTGCCTTGTTCAACAAGGACTGTAGCCTCAGCGGTAGCAGCTTCCACAGTTGCGATCTCTGCTGAAATAGCTTCAACAGCAGCAGCACCTTCCTTGCCTTTAGGGGCGTTGGCTACAAGTGCTTTGGCTTCAACCACCAGTGTGCTGACTTCAGCCATAACTGCATCAACCTCTGCCTGTACTTCGGCTTTACGGGTTTCTGCGCTGGCCTTTACAGTAGCAGACAACTCAGTGATCCGGGCCAGTTTAGTCTTCACTTCGCCAAAGCTGGCAAACATTTTCCCTTTACTGGCTTCTACCAATTCATTGACTGAATTCATGGAATCCTGAAGGGCATTAAATTCTGCTGGAACATAGAGGTCAGCACCTGTTGACCTTACATCTTCAATAGCAGCATTGGCTGCATCAATTTCCACCTGCGGAACTTTAGAACAACTGCTCAGTAACACAACAACACTGAACATCACAATAGCAAAAGCAAATTTGTTTTTCATACCAATTAAAAGTTATTTTTGTTTAACCAATTTTTCAATCAACCGGACTGACCTTTTCCTGAAGTCTTAAAGTCCGGTTGATTTGTCATTAAGACGTAAGATTTAAATAAAGTAACTGTTCTTGAATAAAAATTAATAAATAGTTTAAAATCCATTAATAATCGGGGATGTTGAACAAGACGATACTCAACCTCAAAGACGAGGAAATTGCCCACCTGATAATTTCAGAACGGCATGCTGAATTGTTTGATATATTGTATAAAAGATATCAACCAAGAGTATATGATAAAGTATTTAGTTTCATTAAAGACCGCCAGAAGTCGGAGGAATTTACCAACGATATTCTCACAAAAGTTTACGAAAAATTACCAGGATATAAAGGAAATTCAGCCTTCTCCTCCTGGGTTTATTCCATTACCTATAACTATTGTATAGATTACCTCAGGTTCCAAAAGAAACTGCACTACCCCGAATGGAACAAAAACAACGAAATTCCGGAGATTCCGGACGAAACCGAGGAGGATCTTTCAGGAGTAACCTACGAAAATCTGCTGAGAATTCTGGAAATGATCCACCCCGAAGAAAAGGCACTTATCTTAATGAAATACCAGGATGAACTTTCACTCAAACAAATTGCCTCTACGCTCAGAATCAGTGAGGATGCCGTAAAAATGCGCCTGAAACGTGCCCGGACCCGTATTGTATTTTTTTACAAACAGCATTTTCAGGATTAATTTGGTATAAAATAGTTACTTATTAAAAAAATATCGTCTTTACAAAAAGAGAAGAATCATGCAGAATATACTTTCAAAAATTTTTAACAGCAACAAAACCAAACCTCCAAAATCCATACTTCATTCATTTGAAAAAATATTCGGACATTCGATCAATGTCGAGTGGCACAAAGAGTCAGAAAATTTTGAAGCATTGTTTTATATTGAAGAAATGGAGCACATTGCCCTGTTCACACCTGATGGCCGTATTGTCGTACAGAAAATAAATCTTTTGCTTACCTCTGCCCCTTTGCCTGTGGCTGCTCAGGCTAAAAATATCGGGGAAATGATGAACCTCATCAAGATGGTCCGGAATGGAACGGTCAATTTTGAGGTTATTGCCCGCGACCTCTATCTGGATCGTTACTACCTCCTGCTTGACGAGGATGGCCAAATATTGGAGAAGAGAAAATTATAGTAATATCAGAACAGACGACGAAAATTACCTGCAGGCAAATCCGTAAGTGTGTCAAACGGTGTGTCAAGCCAAAAAACAAAAAGCGCAACCAATTGAATAATAATTAGTTGCGCTTCGCTATGGGTGGAAAACCGGGCTCGAACCGGCGACCTTCGGAACCACAATCCGACGCTCTAACCAACTGAGCTATAACCACCATGTTGTTTTTGCGGTGGCAAATATAATCACTTTCCCTTTATCATCAACCCCTCTGATGAAAAAATCTTCCATTTAAAGCCATCTGCAACAGTCAGAAAAAAAGTGGCAATGATTTTGTAACATAAAGAACCAACCTGCGTCTTATTAGATCAGGAAACAGAAAACAACAACAATTATTATTATTTGAAACCATGAAAACCAGAAATCTGCTTTTTGGCGTGGGCATATTATTGCTGCTACTCGCCTGTACAGGATGCGTGGATGATTTGTTTATCCGGGGAAACGGAATTACCATGAGCGAAACCAGATCTGTACGTCCGTTCAGTGAAGTTAATACAGGCGGTAATTTTATTGTACACGTCTCTCCCGGCGATTACCGCGAAATTGTGGTAAATGCCGAAAGCAACCTCCTCCCCTACATCGTTACCGACATACGCAACGGAAAGCTCAACATCAGGGTGGAAGGAATTTACAATCTCACCAATACCCGCCCCATGGAAGTATTTATTGTGACCCCCCACCTTGACGCTGTAAGAATGAGCGGTTCAGGAAAAATCTCCACAGGCTATTTCGCAAGTGATCATTTTGAAGCGGTAGTTTCAGGAAGCGGAAGCATCGAAACCGCAATTGATGCTTTATCTGCCAACCTGGGCATTTCTGGTTCAGGATACATCGATATTTTCGGGAATGTACGCAGTGCCGAAATGGCCATCAGCGGATCAGGCAAGATTTTTGCCTATGATTTGCCATTGCTCAATTGCAAATCAGTAATTTCAGGGTCGGGCGATATGTATGTCAATGCAAGCAGAATGCTCGATGTCCATATCTCAGGCAGTGGGAATGTTTTCTATACAGGGAGGCCTGCCATTAATGCTTCCCTTTCAGGGACAGGCAAAATCATCAGGGACAATTAATCAGGGAATGAACCATACTATCAGAATATCTTCGCCAACATATTACAGGATGATACAGAAAGTCATTTTACTGACAATTCTCATCCTGTCATATACGGGACTTCATGCCCAGAAACATGAACATGCTTTGGGCTTACGTGGAGGGATTAGCTCAGGACTCGAGTACAGGTACTATATCAATCAGCAAAATTCCATAAAACTATTGTTGAGTTCGCGCGACCGGGGTCTCCAGATTCATGCCCTGTATGAGCAACATACCAAAGGGATTTTTGATTTCCCCAAACGGCTGACGCTGGTGTATGGAGGAGGCATTCATGCGGGCTATGAGAGCTGGCACAGGGCTTATTATGTGGGTCATACCCGTATTACAGAAAACGTTTCAAGGCCACTGGCCGGAATAGATTTACTGGCCGGACTTGAGTATCCCCTGCTGCTGTTGCCATTTTCATTTGGTTTTGAGGTTAAACCTTATATTGATTTCTGGGGAAAGAATTTGGTAAAAGTTCAACCTTTCGATTTTGCATTTACCTTCAAATACCATTTTTCAAAACCTAAGTAAGAGTCTTCTCCGAAAATCCCGAATTCTTTGATTTTCAACTATTTTACCCCTGAACCACAGTTGTCGGAAACTCGCTGAAAATCAATGGACTCTTCAAAGTCCCCTTCAGGGGATTTAGGAGTATTTGACTTTTCGAAGTGTGCTCTGGTAACATTTTAAATAAGAAAACTACGGCTACGGCAATACCACAAAATCGGCATTGTTCAGATAGTCATAACTCAACTTTACGCTTTCAAACGGATCGAAGTTATACTCTTCCACTTCAACTACGCCATATTGCATACCCGAAATATCAGCTGAAGACCAATAAGCCGGGAAATCCATGGTTCCGCTGGCACCCAGCTCTGCTTTGTCTTTAATGTGCCAGATCTCAAAACGCCCCGGGTATTTATTGAAGTAGTCAACCGGATTTTTACCACCCACCACACACCAGTAAAGATCGAGCTGGAACATTACCTTATCAGCATCCATGTTCTGAATCATATAGTCGTAAATTATCTCTCCCTCCAGTTCGGTAAATTCCTTGTCGTGGTTGTGGTAACCAAAACGTATTCCCCTGGCGTTACACTTTTCGCCCACGGCGTTCCAATATTCACAATACTTTTTCAGGCCTTCCAGACTTTCATATCCAACCCTGCCCATCCATGGCTGAACGATCCATTTAACACCTGCTGCAGCATGCGCGTCAATGCACTTGTCCCACCACTCCATCGTTTCATCCCAGGCACCCTCCTCAGGCAGGTCGCGGCCCGTATGGGAACCTGAAAATTCGAGGCCATTGTCTTCGCAAAGACTTTTAAAAGCCAACGGCTCCATACCATAAAAAAGACCATCCTTGTATCCTGCAGCTTCAATAAAAGTATATCCCATTCCGCCAACCCTGGCAATCGTACCCGGAACATCAGAGCGTATGGCATCGCGCAGTGAATACAATTGCAAACCGATGTTTTTCTGCACGGCTGGCTTATCACACGAAAAAAAAGCTGTTAAAACCAGGGCAGCTATCATTATGAAATTCAACCCTTTAATAGAATACTGGATTTTCATGACACAGTGAGATTAATAGCGAGTTTGATGAAGAAGATTTTGTTTAAACAAGGATCAAAAATATTAAAAGTTTTCTCAAAGTATAATTTCCTGGTTCAAATAATTTTGAAATAAACCCATCCCCCGTCGAAATTCCTATTTTTGTCATTTGAAAATAAATTGGATGCAGGAAAATAGTGATTTAAAACCCATGGGCGCAGCGTTGCTTTCCATGATTTTCTGGAGTTTTTCATTCGTTTGGGTGAAAATTGCTTACCTTGCCTATGGCCCCCTGACCGTGATTTTCTTCAGGCTTATTCTTTCAGTCGGGCTACTCTTTATATTTTCCTTTTTTGTACGCCGCCTGCAAAAGTTAGCCCGGAAAGATTACGGCATATTTTTATTGCTGGCACTTTTCGAACCATTTTTATATTTCATGGGCGAAAGCTACGGACTTTTATATGTTTCCTCAACTGTTGCGGCAGTGATCGTAGCCACCATTCCGCTATTTGCGCCAATCACTGCCTGGTATTTCTTCAGAGAGCGGTTGAGTTTAATGAACATCGCCGGTCTCTTCATTTCATTTCTGGGCGTTTGCCTGGTTATTCTCAACAATGACCTGAGCTTCTCTGCATCACCCAAAGGCGTTATGCTCGAATTTATGGCCGTATTTGCAGCCATTGGCTATTCCACGGTTCTCCGGAAACTTGCCTTTCGGTACAACACCTTCACCATAATATTTTACCAGAATTTTATCGGAATCTTCATGTTCCTGCCCTTCTGGTCAATCTTCGAAGCGGGTGGTTTCATAAATACCCCTTTCCACTGGCAGGCTTTCCGTGCCATTATTTTGCTTTCGGTTTTCGCCTCCACTTTTGCTTTTATTCTGTTTACTTACAGTGTGCGATCCATTGGTATCAACCGCTCAAATATGTTTGTCAACCTGATTCCGGTTTTCGTGGCCATTTTTGCCTGGTTTATCCTGGGAGATCAGTTGACAGTGCAAAAATTTATCGGCATTACCGTTGTAATCTGCGGATTGTTTCTGGCGCAGATCAGACGGCGCAGGCCCGTGGTATTTTAAAGGTTAAACACATGGATAAAGTCATTTACAGTACACCCGGTGAGTTGCTCCTTAAAACCAGACAGAACAGCAAGGAGACCCTGCTGTTTATTAAAAATTTAAAAAAACGGAAACCCGGTGACCTCGACACCATCGTGCATGAGCTTCATGATGAGGCTTTTTCAAAATTCAGCTGTCTTGATTGCGCCAATTGCTGCAAAACCATCGGCCCAAGGTTAATTCCGTCTGACATTGAAAGGCTTGCCAAACACCTGAAGATGAAACTTGCTGATTTTTACAGCCAATTCATCATGGCCGACGAAGACGATGACCTGGTTTTTGCAGATCATCCATGCCCGTTCCTGCAACCCGACAACTATTGTATGGTGTATGACAGTCGCCCCCGCGCCTGCCGTGAATATCCTCATACCGACCGCAAACGCTTTCACCAGATTCTCGACCTTACCTATAAAAATTGTGAAACATGTCCGGTGGTATTTGATATCATGGAAGAGCTGAAAACGAGAATATGGTGACCAGCCTAACCAATTTTACCTACAAATGAACCTGCGGGTTGCAATACAGGTAATCACTATAGCCGTTTGCCGCAGTTGATCCTTACATAAAATATTTGGATATCTTTGCCGTTATTGTCTAAATTGTTTTTAGCATGCGGCTTGCATTCACCATCACCCTATTCTTCCTTTTGTTATCTATTTGTGCTTCAGCCCAAATCGGGGGAGAAAGCACCTACAGGTTCCTTACGCTGACCAATTCGGCGCGGATAGCCTCTTTAGGTGGAAGCCACGTCGCCATCAATGACTCGACCGATTTGAATTTGCCGTTCCACAATCCGTCATTGCTCAGGGAAACCATGTCGGGACAGGTTCTGGTCAACTACGTGAATTACCTTACCGATATCAACTACGGATATGCCTCCTATGCAGTTCCCCTTAAGTTTGGCACCATTGCAGCAGGGATGCATTACATAAATTACGGCAACTTCCAGGAAGCCTCAGAAGAAGGCGAACTGACCGGCAATCATTTCAAGGCGGCCGAGTATGCGATGAACATCATCTGGGCCAATAATTTCAAACGATGGCGGTATGGAGTCAATATCAAGCCTGTACTCGCCGTATTTGAAAACTACCAGTCGTTGGGAATGGCCTTCGACGCCGGCGTATCGTGGATTTCAACCAACAGGCTTACGTCCATGGGATTGGCCGCACGAAACTTTGGCACCCAGTTTACCACCTATTACGACAACGGAGAGAAGGAATCACTGCCTTTCGACCTGCTGGCTGGCATTTCTCAAAAGCTTGCCTACGCACCATTAATCATGTCAGTAACCGCCCACAACCTCAACAATTGGGTACTAGCCAGGCCGGAGGAGGAACCGCTGTCAGGTGAAGAGCTGTTTTACGAACCTACTGAAAGCATGGGAAAACAATTGATGAGACACCTCATCTTCGGGATGGAAGTCATGCCCTCTCCTGCTTTTACGATCCGCGCCGGGTACAACTACCATCTCCGCCAGGAATTAAAAGTAGAGGAACGGCTTTCAACTGTGGGGTTCTCTCTGGGCTTTGGCGTAAAAATCAAACGGTTCAGGCTTGATTATGCTACTACAAGGTACCATATTGCCGGTTCTTCCAATCATTTTTCACTCGCATTTGATATCGGGAATTCCATCTATTAAAAACCAGTTATCTTCGCAATCTCAAGTACAGTTGCATGGAGGCTGTTGCAAATTAACACCAGATGTCTGAAAAAAAGATTATTATAGCTATTGATGGCTTTTCCTCGTGCGGGAAGAGCACGCTTGCCAAATCACTTGCCCGCATACTGGGGTATATTTATATCGACAGCGGCGCGATGTACAGGGCCGTTACCTTATATGCCCTGCGCAACAAGTGGATTAAAGAGGGAGTCCCTGATGTAAATGCCATCATTTCTGGCATGGAGGATATCGATATTACTTTCAGATTTGATCCGGCTACGGAAAGAAATACCACATTTATGAATGGGGAAAACATTGAAGAGGAGATCAGGCGCCTCGAAGTTTCAGAAAACGTAAGTCCGGTCAGTACAATCAAAGAAGTGCGCGCCGCCATGGTTAAGCTGCAAAAACAGATGGGGGCCCAAAAAGGAATAGTAATGGATGGCCGGGACATTGGTACTGTAGTTTTTCCTGAAGCTGAACTGAAAATTTTCATGACGGCAAGCCCTGAAATTCGCGCGCAACGGCGTTTCCTGGAATTAACCACCAAAGGAGTTCCGGTTTCGATGGATGAAATCAGTAAAAACATTAACCAGCGCGACCACATCGATCAGAATCGTGTTGAAAGTCCGTTGAAGCAGGCTGGTGATGCCATCGTGCTCGACAATAGTCACCTTACACCCGACCAACAGCTTCAATGGTCCGTTGAACAGGCAAAAACAATAATCAATGCCAAATGAAGATCGAAATTGACAATAAATCGGGATTTTGCTTTGGGGTGGTCAATGCGATAAAAAAAGCTGAAGATGCCCTATCTGCCGAAGAAACCCTATATAGCCTCGGCGACATTGTGCACAACGGAGCCGAAGTTCACCGACTTGCCGGCAAAGGCATGAAAACCATCAGCAGGGAAGAGTTTTATCAGATGAAAAACTGCAGGGTGCTCATCAGGGCGCACGGAGAACCACCCGAAACCTATGCGTATGCAAAAGAAAACAACATTGAACTGATAGACGCCACCTGCCCCATTGTGTTGACTATTCAGAAAAAAGTAAGAAATACTTTTAAAGAACAGTCGATAAACAATGGGCAGCTCGTTATTTTTGGCAAACCCGGACATGCAGAAGTGGTTGGGCTAAACGGACAAACAGGAAATAAGGCGATAATAATATCCAATAAGGAGGATCTCAACAAGATCGACTTTAACCTGCCGGTAACGCTCTATTCACAAACCACCAAACCGCTGCCCGAGTTCAGGGAAATCGCGGACCTTATCCTGGAGCGGGCAGGCGGCCGCATTCCGGTCGAAATAAAGGACACCGTCTGCAGGCAGGTATCCGGCCGGGCTCCCCATCTCGAAAAGTTCGCCGCACGGCATGACGTTGTTATATTTGTATCCGGGAAAAAAAGCTCCAACGGAGCAGTTTTATTTGCCGTGTGCAAGAACGTAAACCGAAGAAGCCATATGGTGTCAGATAGTTCAGAAATACAAAAGGAATGGTTCCTCGGAGCTGAATCCGCAGGTATTTGCGGAGCAACCTCCACCCCGCAATGGCTGATGGAAGAGGTAGCCTGCCATATTGAAAGCATCGTCTGAACATTCGGTTTTTGACCGTTTATGTTACCTTTACCCTGTCTGGAATTCACCTATGAAAGCAAAGTTTGCCGAAGTTATATTGCCGCTGCCGTTGTATGACCGCTTTACTTACCGGATACCTGAATCATTGGAAGGGAAAGTGAAGCCGGGTGTCAGGGTCATTGTTCAGTTTGGTCAAAGAAAAAACTATTCGGCACTGGTTTTAGCCCTTTCCGACACTGCACCTGACGGATTCGAAATTAAATCCATACAATCGCTACTTGACGACACGCCTGTCATACATCCTGTCAATCTCGAACTCTGGAACTGGATTTCGGATTATTATATGGGGCCACTGGGGGAGGTAATGAAGGCTGCCCTGCCCTCCGCATTAAAGCTGGAAAGCAATTCAGTGCTGTCATTGCTTCCGGATTACCCTCAGGAATCTTTTACCCCCGGAGAAGACACCCTGATTAATTTACTATCAGACAAGGACTTACCACTTAAAGATGTTGAAAGGATTCTTGCGGGAGATTTCTCCCTGCGCACAATCCGGGATCTTATCGATCGGCATGTAGTTGTTTTAAGGGAAACCATAGAAGAAAAATACCGCGAGAAAACCAAAATCACCATTGGCATTTCCACCGCACTCCAGGCACAGGAAAAATGGGAAGAGGCTTTGGGTTCACTCACAAGAGCTCCTAAACAAAAATTACTGATGTTGCATTTCGCCCAACTGACAGGGCTGTTCAGTAAAAGAAGCACCATCACCATCGACAGGAAAAAATTGATGAAAGGCACAGGAATCAGTGAAGCTGTTCTCCGGCAACTTATTGAAAAAGGATATTTTGTAGTGCATCAGGAAGTGGTTTCACGTGTCGATACATTGTCACCGCAACAGGCAGACATGAACCTGCTGAACAACTGGCAGCAGGCAGCGATCGACCAAATCAGGGAAAAGTTTCTCGAAAAACAGGTAGTCCTGATTCATGGAGTTACCGCCAGCGGGAAAACCGAAGTTTACATCCACCTGATTGATGAAACGATCAGAAAAGGGAAGCAGGTTTTGTATCTGGTTCCGGAAATTTCGCTGACGCCTCAGATAGTTGTGCGGTTAAAAAAAGTCTTTGGCAATAAGGTAGGTGTTTATCACTCAAAGATGAGCGATGCAGAAAGGGTGGAGATATGGAATAAAGTGCTGCAATCTGCTGGTGGCAGTCAGGAAGGCTACCGGATTATCCTTGGTGCGAGGTCGGCCGTATTTTTACCTTTTGCAGACCTGGGGCTCGTTATTGTCGATGAAGAACATGAAAATTCCTATAAGCAATTCGATCCGGCTCCCAGATACAATGCCCGGGATATGGCAGTAATTCTGGGACATCAGCACAAAGCGCCCGTACTGCTGGGATCCGCCACTCCGTCGTTCGAATCCTACCTTAACGCCCTTAACGGCAGGTACGGGCTGGTGAAACTTACAAAAAGACACGGCGAGGCCGGGATGCCCCGGATAGTGGTTGCCGACCTCCAGAGGGCATTTAAACGGCGTCAGATGGTATCGATGTTGTCCCCGGATCTATACGAAAACATGGTTCAATCGCTGGAGAAGGGTGACCAGGTAGTTCTTTTTCAGAACCGGCGCGGCTATTCCCCGTTTGTTGAATGTATGGAATGCGGCTGGATACCCTGGTGCATAAACTGCGATGTAAGCCTTACCTACCATAAAAAGTACGGGAAACTTTCGTGCCACTACTGCGGACATCAGATCAAACTGCCTGAACTTTGCCCCAAATGCCAGTCGGCACAGATCAAAACCCGTGGAATGGGTACAGAAAAGATTGAGGATGAAATCGCTAAACTTTTCCCACAGGCACGAATTGCGCGCATGGACCTCGACACGACCCATTCAAAAAATGCTTTTGAAAGAATCATACACCTTCTGGAAACCAGGAAAATTGACATCCTGGTAGGCACCCAAATGGTAACCAAAGGCCTCGATATTGAGCATGTGGGTCTGGTAGGCGTGCTGAACGCAGACAACTTGCTTAACTTTCCCGATTTCAGGGCCCACGAGCGGGCATTCCAGCTGATTCAGCAGGTAAGCGGCCGTTCGGGCAGGAAAGAAAAAGAAGGCATAGTAGTAATTCAGACTTCCCAGCCTCAGCATCAGGTGATTGAATTCTTACAAAACAATGATTATGAAGGCTTCTTTCACCATCATATCTCAGAACGGAAGGCATTTCTCTATCCGCCATGGTTCAAAATGATAAAAATTATCACCAAACACAAGAACCCGGCAGTGCTGGATTCCGCCTCCATGTTCCTGGCCCGGTCGCTCCGAAATCTCAGGCAATTCACGGTGATGGGCCCCGAATATCCTTTGATTGGCCGCGTTCAGCAACTCTACACCAAGGAAATATGGCTAAAAATTGTCCGGAATAAATCTGCAGGAATAAAGCCTGTCATAGTTGAGGCTGTTGAAGAAACCAGGCGACTGCCGGGCAACAGCAGCCTGATTATTCAGATTGACGTGGATCCCATGTAGCTTTCTCCATGCCTGCTACCGCAAAAAAGGGTTGACCTGCTGTAAGTCTGTCTTTCAGTTTACGCAATAATTTTTTACTAATTTTGACGGCCAATATTTTAACGCGTGAATAAATCGGAGATACATAAGATTTTTAAGAGGTTTGAGGAGATCACTGCCATCGTAATAGGAGATTCGATGGTCGACAGTTATTTATGGGGCAAAGTAGAACGTGTTTCACCTGAAGCCCCCATCCCCATTGTATCGGTTATAAAAAAAGAAAACCGGCTGGGAGGAGCTGCCAACGTCTCTCTTAACCTGCAGGCACTGGGTGCAAAGCCGATACTGTTCTCCGTTACAGGCGACGATGAGAAAGGCAGGCGCTTCCGAAAACTACTGGAAAAAAACAACCTGTCGACCGATGGCATTTTTATTGACACCCACAGGGTAACCACTGTAAAAAGCAGGATCATCAGCGGAGGCCGGCACATTGCCAGAGTGGATGAGGAATCTACGGAATATATTGATGACGGTCTTGAATTGCTGCTATTTAATGCGATAAAAAAGGCCATCGGGGAACAGAAACCAGACGTAATTATATTTGTAGACTACGATAAAGGAGTGATTACGCCTACGCTGTTCAAAAAAGTCAATGCCCTGGCAAACAACAGGAACATTCCTGTTGCTGTTGATCCAAAAAAGCGAAACTTTCACATATATGACCATGTGGATCTTTTCAAACCCAATTTCAAGGAATTTACTGAAGGGATCGGGCAAGACATCTCCAAAGGGGACATGGAAGCATTGAAAAATACCGCTGAACAACTTAAAAAGGAAAAATTCTTCAAATTTATTTTCATTACGTTATCCGAGCTGGGGGTATTTCTCAGCAACAGCGTAAGCCACACCTGCTACCCTGCACAAATCAGGCATATCGCCGATGTATCAGGTGCCGGTGATACGGTAATCAGTACGGCAAGTTTATGCCTTGCAGCAGGAGTAGACCCCTGCATAATGGCACATATATCAAACATTGCCGGTGGATTGGTATGCGAAAAAGTGGGCGTCGTAACTATCGACAGGGCTGTTTTATCAGATGAACTTGAGAAAACCGGTATTGAGATGTAGAAAATTATACTTTCAGGAAGAAATGGTGTTAAGAAAATCTCATACCCTGTTTATGAAAAAATGATAACTTTGACCCCCGTCAATTAATTAAAATATATGGGTAAAATTATCGCCTTAGCCAACCAAAAAGGAGGAGTTGGCAAAACAACAACTACAATCAACCTGGCTGCCAGTCTGGCAGTTCTGGAGAAAAAAGTTCTGGTTATTGATGCCGATCCACAGGCCAATGCGACATCAGGCCTTGGATTTGACCTCAAAACTATTAAAACAAGTATCTACGAATGTATTGTAGATGAGATAGATATTCGAAAAATCATACTTCACAGCGAGATTGCCAACCTCGATCTTATACCTTCACATATTGACCTCGTAGGGGCGGAAATTGAAATGCTTAACCTGCCCAACCGTGAAAAGGTATTAAAACATACCATTGAGGGGCTGAAAGAAGAATATGATTTTATTCTTATTGACTGTTCACCTTCTCTGGGTTTGATCACGGTAAATGCACTGACCGCTGCCGACTCAGTAATTATCCCCGTCCAATGCGAATATTTCGCACTCGAAGGTCTCGGAAAGCTTCTGAATACCATAAAAATCATTCAGAACCGGTTGAATCCTGACCTCGACATCGAAGGATTTCTTTTAACGATGTACGATTCACGACTCAATTTATCCAATCAGGTTTACGAAGAAGTTAAAAGGCATTTCCAGGATATGGTATTCGACACGGTCATTCAACGTAACGTAAAACTAAGTGAGGCACCTAGTTACGGCAAACCAGTGGTTTTGTATGATGCCAGCTCCAAAGGGGCGATCAATCACATGAACCTTGCACGCGAAATTTTGCAACGCAACGGATTAACCACAATGCACCAGGAAGAAAAAGTAACCAACAAAAAATAAACCGGATATGGTAAAAAGGAGTGCGTTAGGAAGAGGGCTTGGAGCCCTGATAGACGATGCTGACAAAGTAAAGGAACAAATTTCGGGCGTTGCCGAAATTGAACTGAGCAGAATTGAAGCCAATCCTTTTCAGCCCCGAACCACTTTTGACCAGGAGTCACTTGAGGAGTTGGCCATTTCCATACGTGAAATAGGCCTGATACAACCCATTACACTCAGAAAAACCGACGATGGTAAATTCCAGATAATAGCCGGCGAGAGAAGATTCAGGGCTGCACAAATAGCGGGTTTAACAAAAATTCCCAGCTTTATCCGTGATGTTGACAACGAAAAAATGCTCGAAATGGCATTGGTTGAAAATATACAGAGGGAGGACCTTAATCCCATCGAAGTCGGCGTAAGTTATCAGCGGCTGATTGAGGAATGCCATCTGACACAGGAAACCCTGAGTTCACGGCTTGGCAAGAAACGGTCGACAGTCGCCAATTACCTGCGCTTGCTCAAACTTCCGGCAATTATTCAGAAAGGACTGATCGACAAGGAACTGTCAATGGGGCATGCCAGGGCGTTGATTAATGTGGAGGGCACCGACACCCAGGTGATGGTTTTCGAGCAGATTAAAAAGTATGATTTTTCGGTGCGCAAGGTCGAGGAGATCGTGCGGAATATGAATGAAGAAAAGAAAGAGGCCGAAAACAGGAAAAATGGCAAACCAAAATACCCGCATCATTTTCAATCCTTCAAGGAAACCATCGACAGTTTTTTCCCAACGCCGGTGAAACTTACTGCCGACAGCCAGGGAAAAGGAAAAATCATCATCCCTTTCAAATCAGAAGAAGACCTGCGAAAAATTGTTAAAATTCTTGAGATTCAAAAATAACTCTCTTTCTTCGCTGTTATTAGCACAACAGATTTTTTTAAGTGAAAATAAGAGATTGTGACAAAAAAAAATACCGGTATATATTTATTAATTGCATCTATCCTTTTAATTTTTCAGGCAGGCTCAGTTGTCGGTCAGGAGATTCCTGCTGATACCGTCTCTGCAACATTTGATATGCCTGCAGAAATCATCTCTGCAACATCTGTTATGCCTGTTGATACGATAACAGAAGATATCCATTCTCCAAGAAAGGCAGCCATTATGTCGGCAATACTTCCCGGTATGGGGCAGGCTTACAACAGAAAATACTGGAAAATCCCGCTGGTCTATGGTGGTTTTGCAGCATTGGGATATTATATCAGATTTAACAACAAAAACTACAATATCAGCAAGAATGCTTACATCGATCTCACTGACGATGACCCCGGAACCGACTCCTACCTGAAATTGGATCAGATTATCTATTATAACCTCGACAATCCTTCGGATGTTGAAAACCTGAAACGCGGACTCCTGCGACGGCAGGATTATTTCAGGAGAAACCGGGATTTACTTTTTATTCTGACGTTAGGTTTTTATGGCCTGAATATCATAGATGCCAGTGTCGATGCCCACTTTTTCAATTGGGATATCAGCGACGATCTGACCATGAAATGGCAACCCACATTGGATCAATACAATAATAAAAATATTTTTTCACTAAATTGCACCATAAATTTCTGACAGCTATCTTTGAAGCAGACTTGTGAAAAATTAAAAATTTTAAATACCGATGAAGAAATTATTAATACACATATTTATTTCCGTTTTGCTGATTGTTTCTGTTGTTGCCGCGAAAGCCAATGATAACATCAGAAAAATCGGACAATACATGGTAACCTCCATCGATACCAACTCGCATCAATCCATTTATATTGAACCGGACGAAGTAATCAGGGGTATTTTTGCTGAGAAACTCGACAGCATGGTTTACAACTGGTATTCCAGCAGTATTTTTCTGTCCGACAGCAGTGAATTTGATTTTTCAGTACCACATAGCATGCAAATCCCCGATTCGCTGATTGTTACCCGCCTGCAGGCGATACCAACAGCTGTTCCGCTTGCCTACAACAAAGTTGTCAGGGACTTTATCGAAATGTACACCTTTCGTAAGAGGAGCCAGGTGGAGAGGATGCTGGGACTTGCTTCCTTTTATTTCCCCTTGTTTGAAGAGATATTCGACAGGCACAATCTTCCGCACGAATTGAAATACCTGGCGATCATTGAATCGGCCCTCAATCCGGTGGCCGTTTCACGCGCAGGGGCCGTGGGATTATGGCAGATCATGTATGGCACCGCCAGGTATCTCAGCATGGATGTTTCCACTTTTATGGACGAACGGCGGGACGTTTACAAAGCGACCGATGCTGCTGCAAGGTACCTGAAACAATTGTACGATATATATGGCGACTGGCATCTGGTAATTGCCGCATACAACTGTGGCCCGGGAAATGTTAACAAAGCCATACGCCGGAGCAGCGGCAGAACCGACTACTGGCAGATTTACTATGCCCTTCCGCGCGAAACCCGCGGATATGTTCCTGCCTACATTGCAGCCACTTACGTAATGAATTATTACAGGGAACACCAGCTGGTACCCCGCGTACCTCAGATTTCGCTCACCACAGATACATTAATGGTAAGTGACTACCTGCATTTTAACCAGGTTGCAGAAAGGCTGTCTCTTGATGTTTCGGCTCTTCGTGATCTGAACCCAATATACCGGCGTGACATTGTCCCGGCAACAGCCGAAAAACCACTCCCTTTAAGGATACCAATGGAGCATATCCCGGCATTTATCGACGGATCTGATGCCATATACAGCCACAACAGGGATAAATACTTTCCCAACAATTCACTGGTTGCACCCAGATCGACCTCCACTGCGGCATATGTTCCCGCCGACATCCGGGGAAAAGCCCGGATTTCCTACACCGTAAAATCGGGCGATACACCCGGACATATTGCACGTTGGTTTAATGTGAACCTCAACGATTTGAGAGACTGGAACAACCTCAGTAAAAACCTGATAAGGGTGGGACAAAGGCTAACCGTTTTTGTCGCCGAAGACAAAATAGAACATTATGAGCGCATTAATCTTCTTTCTTATAATGCCAAGCAGGAACTGGCAGGACAACCAATTAAAGCAGATGCCCCTAAGGCCTCAGCAGCTATTGCTTCGGCT
>CAYMXK010000045.1:7618-18220 GCA_964393915.1 uncultured Prolixibacteraceae bacterium | reverse complement strand
AAATTCAGTATATATTTTCCAGTTGTAAATAATAAAAAGAAGAATGGAACAAAAGGTTAAGCTTTTACTGGCAGAAGATGATGAAAATCTCGGACTTTTGCTAAAGGAGTATCTGGTTGCCAAAGGATTTGATGCAACCCTTTTTCCCGATGGGGAAGCTGCTTTCAAAGGATTCATGAAAGACCATTTTGATATTTGTATCCTCGATATCATGATGCCTAAAAAAGATGGATTTACGTTGGCCAGGGATATCAGGATGGTTAACAGTGAAATCCCGGTCATTTTTCTGACCGCAAAAAATTTAAAAGACGATGTTATCGAAGGGTTTAAACTGGGTGCTGATGATTACATCACCAAGCCATTCAGTATGGAAGAGCTTATTTTCAGAATTGAAGCGATTCTAAGGAGAACTTCACAGGATAACCAAAATCTTACCCAGCAGATATATAAACTGGGACGTTATACTTTTGATACGCGCAAGCAGACGCTTACCAACGGTGAAGACGTAGTAAAGCTTACCACCAAGGAGTCGGATTTGCTGAAACTGCTATGTCAAAATGCAAACAAAGTGCTTGAACGTAATTTTGCTTTAAAATCCATCTGGATTGATGATAACTACTTCAATGCCAGAAGTATGGATGTATACATTACAAAATTGCGCAAACACCTGAAGGATGAACCCACGGTGGAGATCATCAATGTTCATGGGAAAGGATACAAACTGATTGTTTAAATGGTTTTTGTTAATCCAGTTTAAGAATCGCTAAGAAAGCTTTTTGAGGAACTTCCACATTGCCTACCTGCTTCATCCGCTTCTTTCCTTTTTTCTGTTTTTCGAGCAGTTTGCGCTTACGGGTAATGTCTCCCCCATAACATTTGGAGGTTACGTCCTTACGAAGTGCTTTTACCGTTTCGCGTGCTATGATTTTCGCACCGGTAGCAGCCTGTATTGCCACGTCAAACTGCTGCCTGGGGATCAACTCTCTTAGTTTTTCGCACATTCTGCGTCCGAAGTTATAGGCATTGTCGAAATGGATTAATGTGGAAAGGGCATCCACCATTTCTCCGTTCAGCAATATATCGAGCCTGACCAGTTTGGCAGGTTTGTAGCCATGCATATGGTAGTCGAAGGAGGCATAACCCCTGGAAATGCTTTTAAGCTTATCGTAGAAGTCGAACACAATCTCGCCCAAAGGCATGTCGAAAACCAGATCTGCCCGTTCGGCAGTGAGATAACTCTGGCTGACGAGGGTTCCCCTTTTGTCGAGACAAAGTGTCATTATTGACCCAATAAATTCGGCTGTTGTAATAATATTTGCCCTTATATAAGGTTCTTCGATGGTATCGACAAGATTGGAGGCCGGCATCCCAGATGGATTGTAAACATTCATCATCTCCCCGTTGGTCAGCTGTATCTTGTAAGAAACGTTCGGCACAGTGGTGATGACATTCATGTCGAATTCCCGCTCGAGACGTTCCTGTATGATCTCCATGTGAAGCAGTCCCAGGAATCCGCACCGGAACCCAAACCCCAGTGCTGCAGACGACTCCGGTTCAAATGTAAGTGACGCATCGTTTAGCTGAAGCTTATCCATCGCGTTCCGGAGATCTTCATAGTCATCGGCGTCGATAGGATAAACGCCTGCGAATACCATCGGCTTGACTTCTTCAAATCCGTCAATTGCTATTTCGCAAGGTCGCTTTACATGTGTGATTGTATCGCCGACTTTTACTTCCTTGGCGGTTTTAATACCCGAGATTATGTAGCCCACATCTCCTGCGCTTAAAGACTCACGAGGTTCGAGTCCAAGGCGGAGAACTCCCACGTCGTCGGCATAATATTCTTTTTTGGTGGCAACGAATTTCACCAGGTCGCCTTTGCGTATCTGCCCGTTAACAATTTTAAAATAGGCAATTACTCCCCTGAAGGTATTGAATACTGAGTCGAAGATCAAGGCTTGTAACGGAGCCTCAGGATCACCCTTGGGGGGAGGTACCCGCTCAATAATGCGCTCCAGAATAAGTTCAATGCCCATACCGGTTTTCCCGCTGGCCTCTATAATGTCGTCATGATCACAGCCTGTCAGATCCATTATTTGCTCTGAAACAATCTCTGGCATGGCTGTTTCCATATCCATTTTATTCATGACCGGGATGATTTCAAGATCATTCTCAAGGGCAAGATAAAGATTGGAAATAGTTTGTGCCTGAATGCCTTGGGTGGCATCAATTATCAGTAGCGCTCCTTCGCAGGCAGCTATTGACCTGGAGACTTCATAGCTGAAATCAACGTGTCCGGGAGTATCGATCAGATTAAGCCTGTATTGTTCACCCCTGAATTCGTAGTCCATCTGGATGGCATGACTTTTTATGGTTATGCCCCGCTCCTGCTCAAGATCCATACTGTCGAGTACCTGGTCGTGCATGTCCCGTTCCGAAACGGTATTGGTCAACTGTAGTAATCTGTCGGCCAATGTGCTCTTCCCATGATCGATATGAGCAATTATGCAGAAGTTCCTGATTCTATTCATTTAATAATTGTATTACAAGGATGTAAAAAGTTTGTGCAAATATATCGAATTTTTGCAACTTGGAATGATTGTTGTTCTATGTATCAACAGATTCAGGAATTATTGTTTGTCTAAGTTAAAACAAATTTTTAAACGAATTTTTAGCCTGATTAGTAGATTTAATCGAAAATTGTAATTCTCTGAAAAAAAAGTTCTTTAAGATACATCTTGGCACGGTGTTTGATACTAAAGAAGTATTGACGATGAAATTAAATTGCTTCAAAGCCATGAAAACAATTTTGAGAATTAATCGTTTAATAATTATAGATTGACTTCATCAGCCCAGTGCTGTTTTTTCATAAGTTTGGTTTAGTTAGGTTTAGTTGGACCCCGGTGCAGAGGCACCGGGGTTTTTGCTTTTATATACGGTATCTCAAGACAAATCCATATTTTTGGATCAATTTGATAATTTCTTATTAAAATGAGATTTGCCGGATGAAGTTTTCCATATTCTTTTTTCTCCTTTCGTTTTTATTTCAATTTTCCGGAGCACAGAAAGTTACCGTTGCGGATGCAAATACCGGTTCTCCGGTTGAAGGGGTATTGATCATGTCTGACAGACTCACTGTTCAAACCGACTCATTGGGCCGTGCCAGTCTGGATTCCTTTACCGGGAGAGAAATTCTTCATTTTCAACATCCTTCCTATGAAGATTTGCGCACAGATAAAATCCGGATATCGCAGACACAATATTCCATTTTACTCGTCTTAAAACCCTTAAAGCTTGAGGAAGTAGTCGTTTCAGTTGCCCGAAGGGCCGGAAGCATACCGGAAATACCCAATAAGCTGCTTCTGTTGGGACATGAAAATGTACTGCGGTTCCAGCCTCAGACTACCGCAGATCTGCTTGTGTCAAATGGGGAGGTCTTTGTTCAGAAAAGCCAGCAGGGCGGAGGCAGTCCAATGGTGAGGGGTTTTTCAGCCAATCGCTTGTTGCTTGTTGTGGATGGTATCCGTATGAACAATGCCATCTTCAGAAGCGGGAACCTGCAAAATGTTGTATCTCTTGATGCCAATATGATAGAGGCAACAGAAGTGGCTCTTGGCCCCGGGTCAGTCATTTATGGAAGCGACGCCCTCGGAGGGGTTTTAAATTTCAGCACCTTTAAACCCCGGTTAAGTACAGGTAAAGAGTGGTTGTCCGGGCATACTTTCAAAACCAGTTACTCATCGGCCAATTTCACCAAAACCTTGCATGGACGATTAGGTTTCGGCAGGCAGAAATGGGGAGCTTTGATTTCCGGTACTTATACTGACTTTGACAACCTGAAAATGGGCAATTCCGGACCGGACGAATACCTGCGAATGGAATATGCCATTAAGGGATATTTCAATGGCATGGATTCGGTAGTTAGCAACAAAGATCCCAGATCCCAGATTTATTCGGATTATCATCAGCTTAACCTGATGTCGAAATTCAGATTTATGCCTTCCCCCAAATTGGATATCAATATCGGTTATCATTTCTCAACAACCGGGAATGTTCCCAGGTATGACCGGTTAATTGTTTACCGTGATGGTGTATTGCGTTATGGAGATTGGTATTATGGTCCACAAATATGGACAATGTTATCTGGTCAGCTCGACTGGCTGGCTGATTTCCCGGTTTTCGACAGGGTGACCGTTATTGCAGGTTATCAGCGTTTCGCTGAAAGCAGGCACGACAGGAACTTTAACTCTTCTGTGCTTTTCCATCGGGAGGAATCGGTAATTGCCGGAACCCTGACTCTTGATTTCGTGAAAAATGCGGGAGAAAAGGTCTCTTTAATGTACGGACTGGAGTTTGCCCATAACCTGGTAGGTTCATCCGGGAAATCAGAGGATCTCGTTACTCCCATGGTAATGCCTGTCAACCCCCGTTACCCCGACGGCTCAACCTACCGCACCCGGGCTTTATATCTGTCGGGAAGAATAGGAATCCTCCCGGCTGTTGCTGTAAATACAGGAATCAGGTTCACTTCCACCCGGATAAATGGCATGTTTGACAGTCGTTTTTACAATTTTCCATTCGATGATTTTCAATCAGCAACCCGTGCACTGAATGGAAATATCGGGTTTATCTGGAAGCCCGCAACCTCCTGGAAGATCAATATGGTAGCATCTTCTGGTTTTCGCTCCCCTAATATCGACGACATGGCAAAAGTATTTGACTCTGAGCCTGGAAATGTGATCGTTCCGAATACAGCTTTGAAGCCTGAATATGCCTATAATCTGGAGTTTAGGATTCTTCGAAGCTTAAAATCCCGGAGTAAAGTGGAGTTTTCCGTTTTTAATACCTGGCTGACCAATGCGATGGTAAGACGGAATTTTACATTCAACGGAAGTGATTCTATAATATATAATGGTATAAAAAGCAGGGTTGAAGCATTGGTTAATACTGATAATGCACATATCTCCGGCGCAAGCCTTCTGTTTGATTACCCCCTTGGGAACAGGTTGCTTTTTAAAAGCAACTTCACTTATATCAGGGGAAAGGACTCAGATGAGAATGCATTGCGGCATATCCCGCCTGCATTTGGAATTTCAGGATTGGCATTCAACTCTGAAAAATGGGGTGCTGAAATAAATACAAACTACAATGGCAGTATTCCTTTTTCGAGACTTGCTCCTGATGAAAGGTCTAAAGACTATCTGTATCTTAAAGACGAGAAGGGAAATCCATATTCTCCTTCGTGGTGGTCGTTAAATTTTGTTTCTGTATGGCACCTTTCTGATCATTTGAAAATAAGCTGCGGATTGGAAAATATACTAAATAAAAGGTACCGTCCCTATTCATCGGGCATAGTTGCAGGAGGGAGAAGCATATCCATCTCTGCACTATTTCAACTTTAGACACTGTTAGCTGAATCACGGTGTTTAGTCTTCATGCCAGATTATATGGGCAATATTAATATCCCTTGATCGTTTTTATAGATAACAGATTGCACTTATCCGTATACTTTACGGAAATAGGCAGAAGAATCAACGATCAATCAATTCGGTGCATTCTGTTGGCAGGAGGGGCAGAGGCCTCTCCTGCTTTTTTTGTTTGTTCTGTCTTGCACATGCCTTATCAATGTTTTATATCTTTGAGTCAGAAACTTCTCACCATGATTATTACTAACAAACTCGACAAAACATTTGGGCCTCAGATGTCATTTTCAGGTTGGATATTTATCGTATTCGGAGCCTTATTTATTCTCGACTGGATGGGAATTCTCCTCGTAATAATCGGAACTGTTCTTGCATTTACATTTGATGGCGTTTCTGTTGATACAAAAAACAGGCGCATAAAGAGGTTCTCAGGGCCATTCGGCTACCCTATATACGGGAGATGGGAGAATCTTGACGAATATAAGGGATTAACCTTGATTCCGTGGAAAAGAAGCTTTACTAGCTGGAGCCGCTCAAACAGGCAAAATAGCTATGCGGTTGAAGATTTTAGAATTTTCGTTGTCGGTCATGACCGAAAACCTGCATTTGCCATTAAAAAGTGCCTTTCAAAGGAACAGGCGACAACCGAAATGGAAAGGCTTGCTGAATTATTGCACTTGATGGTTATGCACTGACGTTAACCTACCAAATTTCAAATTGTCGGGAAATAACTTTTCATAAACACCCGTTTTAGATTGATGTATATCTTTGGCTAAAATTTCTCGGTTAGAAGATATATTGTTAATGATTAGAATATGAAAAGATTAGTTATAATTATGATCCTTTTTGCTTTTGTTGCTGATGTTGCAGCCCAGGCAAAAAGAGGAGGGAAAGTAAAGCGGAAGTACCGGAATGTTGAAGCCGTAAATGAAAATATTCCGGAGGTTTTTGTCCATGGGCGGGTTAGAAACCTTGAACGGGAGGCCATACAGGGGGCGACTGTTGTGGTGAGAGGTACCCTTTTAAATGTAAATACCAATGAGGATGGTGAATATTTCTTAAAAGGATTGTCGACAGGGATCAACTCGATAATGGTATCACATGTTGGATACAAAACGAAGATTATCGACTACCAGCTTAAAGAAGGGAATAATGATGTCTATTTTACACTCGACCGGGATCGAATTATTCTCGAGCCAGTGACGGTTACGGCACAACAGCGTGAACAGCAGTTGCTTGATATCCCTGCCACTATGAGTACATTAAGCGGGAAGATGCTCGAGACGGCCCAGATCCGGGATATGGAGCAAATAGCTGATTTTGTACCGGGAATGAATGCACGCATTCAGACGCCGCACCGGCCTTCTTTTGTCATACGCGGATTAACCAGCGATGAAGTCAGCCCGAATGCCCAGCCAAGAGTATCTGTTTACTTCAATCAGGTCCCTACAAGCCGCGCCAGTATGGCGGTGACTGAATTGTATGACATGGAGAGGGTGGAAGTGATGAAGGGGCCTCAGGGTACTCTTTTCGGACGAGGCGCTCAGGTCGGGGCAATCAGTTTTATTTCTCAGAAGCCTGTTCCTGAACTGGGTGGATACCTGACCGCCGGACTCGGTGACTATGGTCAGCAGGAGGTGCAGGGTGCCGTAAATCTCCCTTTGTTTAATAATAATCTTATAATGAGAGCGTCGGGGATTTATAACTACCGCGATGGATATGTCGAAAATACCTTTGGCGGAACACTGAACGGAAAAAATACAATTGGGGGGCGGTTCTCATTAAGAATTACACCATTTCGCCGGACTAAAATCGATCTTGTTTTGAATTATCAGAGCGATGATAATCCAGGTACGGCGTTTATGAGTAAACGTTTTCCGAATGTCAACGGAGTGACTGACATTTTTAAATACCAGGCTTCGCTGGAGCAAGGGGAAAATCTATACAATAGCCGGGAGGTGCTGGGCGCTTCGATGGATATTAAACATTTCAGGAACGAGAACAGCTATTGGAGTTCGTTGACTTCGTTTTACACCAACAATGCCGGATCGCGGTGGGATGGGGATGGCACGCAGGCCCCGGCCATTGACATGGCTGAGTCGGTAGATGTAGTGCAATATACGCAGGAGGTCAGGTATAATTTTTCGCGGAAAAGCAAGACCAACGGCTTTATCGGTGCAGGATACTGGAGAGAAGATGTAAATCAGACCTATTGGTTTGGTCCCAACGAACAACATATGGCCTATTTGTTTATGCAAATGCCTGAATTACTTGTTTCTCCGGATGGAACTACAATGCCGATGTCTGCACTGCCTGTGAATCCGGCCCTTGGTCCCTTGTCAGGAATGCCACTTCCTTCATCCCACGAGGAGGAAAACTATAGCAGCGCAAACAACCAGGCTATTGATCTTTTCGGAGATGCCACATGGAAGGTGAGGCCCCGGCTGAGTCTAACAGCCGGCTTAAGAGGGACCTATGAGCGTTTTGCCGTTACCAATGAATCGGTGATGACAGGAGGAAGCCCGTCTGTGCTGGGAATGCTCTCAGAAAACTATCCTAATCTGTTTTTCAGGCCGGTTAGTCTAACGGAAGTAGAGAAAAGCTTCCTTTCGTATACTGGCCGGGTTAACCTGAAACACGATTTTAATTCTTATTCCAATGTTTTTATGGGATATGCGCGGGGCAGGAGGCCCAACGTAATCCAATTCAACTCCATCGGGCAAAGCGAAGTAATGAAGCAGGAGATCGTTCATAGTTTTGATGCCGGTTTTAAATGGTCAGCACTGCAAAGATTCTGGTTTGATGTTGGCACGTTTTACCAGCTCTACCGCAATTTCCAAACAACAGCGTGGGATTCGGTATCCGTAAATTACCTTATCAGGGATGCCGGAATGGCAACTTCGTATGGTGCTGAAGTAACCGTAAAGGCAGCTCTTCTTCAAAATCTGGATTTCTTTGGTAATTATGCCTGGATAAATGCCAGTTTTGATAGTCTCGACGTAAACGGGGATGTAATGGAATATGCCGGAAATTCCTTTCGACTGACCCCGGAACATAGTTTTTCGGCAGGTATACATCTCAGGATAAAAATTACCAGGGGGCTGGAAGCCTTTCTGGTGCCTGTATATTCCTGGAAAAGCCACATCTGGTTTGAGGATGCCAATACACCTGGACTGGAGCAGAGCAGTTACGGATTGCTGAATGCACGTGCCGGAATTGAAATGGAGAAGCAGCGGATTACCATTTCCATCAATAGCACCAACGTGTTGAATGAGCAGTATGTTATCAGTGCCGGCAACACAGGAACCATGTTCGGGGTTCCCACTTTTGTTCCCGGGGCACCGCGGATGCTGGGAACCCGGCTGACCTGGAGGTTTTAGGATTCGTTTTAACAACGCGCCTGTCATCTGAAATCTTTATTCAGGATTTCCGAAAGGATATAGGACACTTAAAATGAAGAACGGGGCAGAATGACTTTCTGCCCCGTTTCTGATTTTATTCAGATTCTTATTTCCACACGGGTTATTCACCGATGTATTTTCATCTTATTACCTGCGCGATGACCTGCTGTTGGATGATTCCCGCGATCCAGCGCTATTGCCGGAAGGTGAGGATGAGCGATTATTGCTGCTGCTGCTTCTGGCTGAGCTTGCCGATGGTGCGGATTGCCTTGAAGGTGTCCGCACGCTTTCTGCACGTGGAGCAGCCTGCGATCTGGAGGCTGATTGACTGGTAACGGCAGAGGAAGAACGGCTGTTGTTACCGGACCTTCCCTGTGACTGGATTGTAGCAGACTTGTTGGATGGCGCTGCAGGTTGCCTGCTGGTAACGGTGGATCTTTGTCCGGCAGAAGTGCGGTCATTCGTCCTGCTGCTGACATTTCCCGATGTCCCGGGCCTGCTGTCAGTTCTTTGCCTTGCCGCAGGAGCAGTCGCAGACTTGTTGGGTACTGTGTTTGCCGGCCTTGCAGTTACCGATGGAGATGATCTCCGTTCTGTCTGACCCTGTGACTGAATTGTGGCATCGGGCCTGCTTTCAGTTCTTTGTCTGGCCGCTGGAGTTGTCGCAGACTTATTGGGTACTGTGTTTGCCGGCCTAGCAGTTACTGAGGGAGATGATCTCCGCTCTGCACCTGCCCTCTGAACATCAGACGGGGCACTTTCCCTGCCGGAAATGGTATTTGTTGACCTGCGGGCAGCATCCCCGGTTACTTGCTGAGTTGAACTCCTGGCTTGCCGGCTGTTGACTGTGGCAGCAGACTTCCTTTCATTTCCTGTGTTTGCATTTTCCACTGACCGGTTCCTGGCTGATGTGCCGGTGGATCTTCTGGGTTCAGCAGTACTCTGTAAACTATTACCTGTTCTTGCATTCCTTTCCGAATGTGTCCTGGAATAGAGTGCTTCGCCATCCCTTCTCATTTCAGGACGAGAATAGGTGGTTCTGTAGTTCCCCTGATTAATATTGTAGGTAACTCGCGGAGAATAGGTCCTGATGCTGGTGTAATAAAAATTATTATACCTCGTGTAGCGGAAATGGTCACTGGCAGTGTAATACCTGTTGTAGTAAGGCCGCCAGTTATAATGGTATCCGTAATAGTAGTGCCAGTAGTATGGCTGCCATGGATTATACCAGACCGGGCTGTATCCCCAGTACCATGAAGAGCGCCATGCAGTATAGCCGGGGCGATATATATACCTGATCATTGGCCAGGTATTGATTTCAATGGTGGTTGTTCTGACTACCTGTGCATTCCGGTTATTTGCTGATCTGCCCAGATAACCCGGATTTGGAGTTAACCCTTCATTATCAGCATAGATTGGTTCTACTATATAGTTTCTGCCATATAAGGCTTCATCGCCGATGAGCTGAATCTGAACTGCCCCATCGCGGTGACGTACAACCGTAAACACAGCCACGTCCTGATATTCTCCCCGGTTTAGTGCAACCCGTAATACAATATTGTGGGCATCATTATCGACATAATCGAGGACCATGATATAATCAACCAGGTTATCGCCATTAAGGTCAAGGTTGTTGATCCTTGAGTTTTCATCGTTCAGGTTACGCTCGAAACCTTCCAGGGTTTCAGATTCCTGGAACAGTTTCATTACGGCATAGAGATTAAGGTTGTCACCCGGGAGTCCCAGGTATTCTTCCGGCCAGTCCTGTGATTGAACTG
>CAYMXK010000045.1:0-7518 GCA_964393915.1 uncultured Prolixibacteraceae bacterium | reverse complement strand
CCAAAGCGGGTGATCATTCAGGCTTTCAACCAACTGGATTTTTTCTCCCCCGTGTTCCTCAAATAGTTCCTGGTATTCAACGCCTATTTCGTGGATAGTTTCCAGGCAATCGGTAACAAATGCCGGCGCGAGCACGAGTATTTTTTTTGCACCTTCTTTGGCCTTTCTGATGATTTCCTCGTCAGAGAAGGGCTCCAGCCAATTGTTTGTGAGGCGCGACTGAAATGCTGTTGAATACCGGGATTCAACGAGGCCAAGTTTCGCGGCAATCTTGCGCGTTGTTTCATAGCAGGTCGCTTTGTAGCAAAACTTTCCATGTTCGGGAAACTCAGAAGTACAGGTACAGTTCTTCGCGTCAATACCAGGATGTGTCTTGTTAACCTGGCTGTTGGGAAGCCCATGATAGGAGAAAAGGATGTGATCATATTCAGAAAAATCGTGTTCCCGGGCCCTGGTGCAAAAAGCATCAATAAACTTCGGATGGTCGTAAAACTGCCCTATAAACCTTACCTCAGGAATCACATACCATTTACTGATAATTTCCATTACCTTCTGGTAAATAGTGCCGGTTGTAGATGAGGCATAGTGCGGAAACAGGGGGACCACCACCAGTTTTTTGAATCCTTTTTTGCTGATGGTTTTCAGGACCTCTTTCAGGTTGGGATTGGCATACCGCATGGCAAGGAAAACCACGTGTTCGTTGCCCAATGAGGTTTGCAGTTTCTGCTGAAGCTTACGGCTTAGAATAATCAGGGGAGAACCCTCGGGAGTCCAGAGCGCGCGGTAAAGTTTGGCTGACTTGGGTGCACGAAAGGGCACAATGATGCCATTGACCAGTAATTTCTGGGGAATGAGGGGCAGATCAATCACCCTGCGGTCGTTCAGGAACTGAAAAAGATAACTCCGGACATCTCCTACTGATGGAGAATCCGGTGTTCCAACATTTAAAAGCAACACGGCAGTTTTGTCCTGATTTGTCATTTGTTTTATGAAATTTTGCCCCGTTGACCCGGGCGAAGTTTAAAACCTTTTGTTTGATATTTTTAATGAAATTCTGCTGAGATCTGCTCAGCTACCATACGTCCCTGCTTAATACGATCGGCCATGCCAATGCCGTCCCGAATGTTTCCTGCGAGGATAAGTCCCGGGTGTTTTGCCTGTATAGCCTCGATTGTTTTAATCTTTTCGGCAGATTCGGGGCCATATTGAGGTATGGCATGATCATAGTGATGGATTTTTAACAAATCAGGCTTGAAATCATTTAGTTTCATCATTGCTTTAATTTCTCTTTCAACTATTGAAACAATTTCATCATCCGAAAGTTCGGCAATTTCGGGTCTCCTGAGACCGCCGAGGAATACCGAAAGCAATGCGCCACCTTCAGGTGCCCGGTTTTTAAGGAAAGATGAAATGAACAATGCACCTAAAATATCGCGGTGCTCCTCAAATGGTACCAATCCCCCGAAAGACTTTAGTGGAATTCCTTCCCATTTGGAGAATCCCAATGAAACCTGAGCCACCTTGGCATATTTAAGGCAACAAATCTTTTGAAGGTTTTCATTGAAGGCAAAAGGGATCAGTGAGGACAACGCATGGGCGCCCACGGTGGAAATTACATGGGTAAATTGGGAAAAGCTGCCTTTCCCTGTAGTAACCGTGTATTTCCCGTTTGCCTCAGGCACTACAACGATTTTACCGCAATCAAACAGAATTTGTGTGTCTTCAAGTTTTTTAACCAGGGCATTAACCAGGTTCTGTAATCCATTTTTAACTGAAAACACCTCTTTTGTCGCCTTTTTGTCCCGTTCCGATTTGGGCTCCTTTGCTTTTTTTATGGACCCGCGGATAAAACTGCCATAATTTTGCTCGAGGTTGTATAGTTTCGGCAGGGCATATTTGGTTACCAGAAAATTGGGATCTCCGGCATAGATGCCTAAAATAAACGGGTCAACAGCATACTGAAGGAAGCTTTTACCCATACGCCGGCGCACCAGATGAGCCAATGTCTCTTCCGGATCGGAACCCTTCCTGCGGAATGGTTCACCCAGAATCCTTAATTTATCAGTGAAAGAGAAGAGGGGCGTCATGATGGCAGATAGTAACCCTGTAGGTAAGGGTTCCCAGCGGTCTCCCTTCCATATCCATCGGGCTTTGGCTGCAGCATCCGCAATCTCGATCTCGCAATCCGGGGAAAGATCCTCAATGAGTTCAAGCGCTTCAGGATGGCCGAGGACACCTGTATTTGGCCCGGATTCGTAGATAAATCCGTTTTCCCTATGCGTTCTGATAACCCCTCCCGGGCGGTCTGACTTTTCGAAAATGGTTACTTTAAAACCATATTTTTTCAGGTACCAGGCGGCGGTTAGGCCGGTTAGCCCGGATCCGATAAGAGCGATTTCCGGTGTTTTTTTCATTTCTACAGTGCTTTTGAAAATGTTTTTCCTGATTTGTTTAGTCCCGAATCAAATGCAGCGGCAATATTTCTGATGAAAAACCTGCCCAGTTCCGATATCCAAACTTCATTTTCGTCGAAAGTTAGTAAATTATCCTCTTTAAAGCCCGTTAGAAAAGATTCATTATAATTGACAATGTCTTTCAGGGTGTCTGTTTTAATACCATATTTTCCCGCCGCATGCGACCAGGATAGGTATTGGTTGCACATGACCTCATTGATCACATGGCGAATGATTTTCTGCTCGCCAGTTAACGAATATCCTTTTTCTGTTGTAAACCGGCCTTTGTTGATCAGATCGGTGTATTGGCCAACACTTTTGGCATTTTGTGCATAGCTGTTTTCCAGCTGGCTGATGCCGGTTGTTCCGAATGCATATACCTGTCCGGTTGTTTCCCTGGTGCAATATCCCTGGAAGTTGCGGTGAAGGCTTTTGTTGTTCATGGCAATCGCCAGCTCATCCTCCTCTTTCGCAAAGTGATCGAGGCCAATTGGAACATACCCCGCGTCTTTCATCAATTGATAGGTCATCTCAAACATCATCAGTTTTTCATTCGGTGCCACCAATCCCGCTTTCTCCAGAATCTTTTGTGATTTTTTGATGTTCGGGATGTGTGCATAGGAGAACGTGACCAGTCGGTCTGGCTGCAGCTCAATGGCTTTCTCCATGGTTGTGGTGAATGATCTGACCGTTTGGTGAGGCAATCCGTAAATGAAGTCGAGGTTTACTTTTGCTTTTCCTGACGATTGAATTTGCTGTACGAATTCGCTGGCCGGAATAACCGGGATTTCACGGTTGACGGTATTCAGCACTGATTCTGAAAAGTCCTGAATGCCAAGGCTTATGCGGTTAAATCCCATTTCAATCAACCTGTCCACATAGTGATGGTCGAGATGAGCCGGGTTGCATTCAATTGCAATTTCAGGCTGCTCAGTGAAAGTAAAATTATCATACAATAATGCCATAATCCCGGCAATCTGTTCCACGCTAAGGCTGTTGGGTGTGCCACCTCCCCAGTGTACCTGGCTTACTTTCCTGGTAGCTTTCAATAGAGGGCGCAGCATTATGATTTCCTTTTTGAGTGCTTCCAGGTAGCTTGACTTCAGCGTTTCATTGCGGGTTATATGGGTGTTGCACCCGCAATAATGGCACAATTGCGAGCAGAATGGGATGTGAATATATATGGAGATATTTTGCGGCTCGTCCTCGTTCGACAAAACCACAGCGTTTATGTAATCAGCCTCAGTAAATTCCGTGCTGAAAAAGTTGGCCGGAGGGTAACTGGTGTAGCGTGGCACCGGCACATTGTATTTATCGATTAAATTTTCAGGAATGTTCATTTCGTTCATAGAATTTCTCTCTGTACACGGAGTACAGTAAAATAATTATTACTACGCCAAGGATCATCTCTGCAATAAATAACCCCCGGTAGGTAATCATATCAGCCACTTTACCGCTTGAAACAGAAATTATGAGACTGCTGAGATGGGTCAATACGATCTGCACGGTGAAGTCAGTTCCTTCACGGCCTTTTCTTACAATTCCCATGGAGAGGGTATAAACAAACACCGATGACATGGCATAAGCTGCCCATAGCAATCCGATGCCGATATATAAAAGATAGGGAGGATGGGAAGTATATGTCAGTCCCGTAAAATATGCTGCAACGAGGAGGTTGATAACAGGGAGGACATAGAGTGCTTTTTTTAGTCCTTTTCTGCGGATGAAGATCCCGGCAGGAATGGTCATCAGGGCTCCAATACCTGTTCCGAAGATCCCTACAATAAAGCCGATCTGTTTTATTGAGTAGCCAAGGTCAACCAGGTAGGGCTTGAGCATGGTAAGAATACCTATGATACCAGCATAGAAAAGCAGAAGCAGCAGAATATGCCGCCAGATGCCTTTCTGATTAAAAAAGTGGGCAAAATCGAGCCAGGAAACTTTCTTTCTCGACTGGTGGGCTGTTTTATCACGCGGCGCTTTATAAACCGTTACTGGTATCAGGGCAAGAAGCACCAGGGCGGCCAGCCCGAACAGGAGATTGGACCAGCCGTAATAATGATAAATTACTAAAAGGACTCCGCTGCCTACCATGGTGCCCAGGAAGTTGCCTGCTGACTGCATGCTGTTTCCCAGGCTTCTTTCCTCTTTCCTTAACGACAAAATGGCGAATGCATCAGTGGCGATATCCTGAGTAGCTGAGGCAGTAAAGGCAATGACCATTAGAATTACAATGGTAATAAAGTCTGTTTGGAGGTCGAGAAAAGCAATAGCGACAATAACAATGGCATAAAATATTTCCGATCCAAGAATCCAGTGCCTGTATTGCCGGAGATTCTGACTGGTATGGTCAACAAAGGGCGCCCAGAAGAATTTGGCAATCCACGGCAGTTTTATTAACTGCAGGTACCCGATCGATTCGAGCGAATAATTTTCCATTCGCATTATGACAGGGACCACCGTTGAGAAAAAACTCATAGGGATGGATTGTGCCAGGTACAGGCTTAATAAAGTGAAATATTTGTCGAATTCCTTTTTAAACATGATACAGTATTAGAACATAAATTTCAGGCTAAGCCCCATTGAGGAGGGTTTGCCGACCTGTGCATAAGCATTGTTCAAAGCGGTAAAATAGAAAGAGTTGTATGTTGTATTCAGCAGGTTTTTACCCCAGAATGCCAGCTCAATGTTGTCGCGTGATAAGGTAACCTTGCTGTTCAGTAACCCATAGTAGTCCTGCCATGCAGAGTTGTCTTCGTGCCAGTAATGTTTTCCGAAGCCCTGATATACTGCATAAAGGTGTACGTTTCTGATCAATTTATTATTGAGATTGATGGTATAATTTCCCCCCAGGCTCATTGTAAATTCAGGTACATAGGGCAGGACATTCCCACTGTAGTCCAGGTTTGCGCTGCGGATATATGAAACAAATTCAGCTTTGTTATAGCCAAAAGTAGCCCATGCTTCGAAATTGGTTGCGGGAACTGCTTTCACTTCTGCTTCCACCCCTCTTGTTTTGGATTTGCCGGCATTCTTAAGCATTGATCCCTGGCCTGAAGGAACCGGTTGGTAAATTTGCTGGTTTTCCCAGTCGATGGCAAATATGGCAAGATTCGTGAATAATTTATTGCTGAAGAAGCGTGCTTTCAGACCTGCTTCATAATTCACGCTCTGCTCCGGCTTGAAAGATCTGTCCTCTTCACGCTCGAAGGTGGAGTTGAAACCTCCGGCATTATATCCTTTTGCAACTGTTGCGTATGGAGTGAAATTGTCGGATGCATTATATTGCAGGGCCACCCTGGGCAATACTTCAAGAAAGTCGAGGCTGCTTTGCACATCTTCCAACTGAGTTGAGTTCCCCATTAACCTGCGATAATGCTGATAATCGAGGGTGGCTTTTTCATAATCAACCCTTACGCCTCCAATTAATGAAAGGGCACCGAATTTGAACGTCGACTGGTGAAAAAATGCCAGGCCGGAGGTTGAATTATCATAGGTTTTGGCAACGATAAGCTCTCCCGGAAGCTTTTGCATAGCCTGCAGGTCCACATCGAATGTAACGTCAACCTGTTTATCGAGTACCTGATGAAAACCGAAAATACCTGTCACCCATTCGTATCTGTTGTTTTCGTTTTCGTATGACTGTAAAGTCACTTCCTGGGCGATCATTTTCTGGTTTTGCCACTGCTCTACAAAATAGAGTCTGGCTGGAGTGAAATCCTGATCAATATCTTGAAAATCATCCATATACTGATGGCTGGTCACTGCCCTCAGACGGTATCCCTTGCCGCTGTACTCGATATTTAAACCAGAAGAAAGTAATTCCCGGTTATAGAGACTCGCATGGTTGTAGTTTATTGGGTTGGCTTTTTGGGTTTCCTTGTTGTAGGTTGCATAGGGGTAACCACCCTGGTCGCTCTTCTCGTAGGAGAAATTAAGTTGCATCCGCAGCCTTTCTGTTGGTGTGTAAAGGAATTTAAGCCTACCCGAATAACTGTTGAGTTTATCCACCTCTTCGTTGCTGAAAGAGTTTGTGTAGAAACCATCGTTGTGCAACTGGTTGAAATTCATCATCATGGAGAGGTCACTGGAAATGGGCTGATTGTGAAGAATGCTCGTGTTTACCTGGTTATAATTTCCGTAGGAGAGTTTAAGCGAAGTATGCCGGTCGTCAGAAGGATCTGTGGTGAAAATGTTGATCAGTCCACCCATCGTGTTCCTACCATACAGCGTGCCCTGAGGTCCCCGCAATACTTCAATTCTTTCAAGATCAAAAAAGTCAAAATTAAATGCTGATTTTTCAAAATAGGGAATGTTGTCAACGTATAGACCCACTGAAGGAGTATTTATACGTGTTCCGATACCCCTGATATATACCGGCGAGGTCAGTTTTGATCCATAATCGGGCATAAAAAAATTGGGTACCAGCCCTGAAACATCAGTCAATGAAGTGATTTGATAGTTTTCAATGATCCTGGCCGGCATCATGGTGGCGGCAGCAGGTAACTGGAATACATTGCTGTTGTATTTGGGTGAGCGAACGGTAATCTCATCTATTCTGAGATTTCTGATCTTTGAAGTATCTGGTTCTCCTTCGTAGATGTCCTGTGAGAATATTGCGGTGGTCAAAAGATTGAACAGGATGAAAATAAGTGTAGTCTTCATAACAATTACAATTGATTTGATATTTTTTAAAAAAAATCATCCGGCAATTTTGTTTAATGCCGGAAATCATCTCATTGAAGAGATGTCTTCATTGAAAAGTTATGAAAAAGTGGGCGGGGGCCGGCTGAATAGCCATAGATGAAAACCCTCCGCTTTGGGGTTTTTGTCGGGGGGGGAATAATAAATTTCTTTAACCGGAAACTTAAGACAGGTTGATGAATTGTCATTATCAACAATTGCTGAATAATGAAAATTGGAAGCGGTTGACGTCGGATATTGGGCGGTCTCAACCAGTTCAGGTGTTTCTGTATCGTCTTCGGCTGTATTCTCGGCGACCGCATTGAAGGATGGTGAAGCAAACAAAAAATAAAGGGCATAGAAAACCACCATTACAACATAG
>CAYMXK010000044.1:0-18493 GCA_964393915.1 uncultured Prolixibacteraceae bacterium | reverse complement strand
AGGGGGGACCGATGTATTTTATTACCGAAGGATTGGGCAAAAACTGGAAACCCCTCGCGATCTTTTTCTCAATTGCGGGGTTGATTGGTGTATCCCCCCTTTTCCAGGCCAACCAGTTAACCCAGGTAATCCGTGAGGCGATATTGGAACCCAACCACATAGCTACCTCATTCACTACCGATTTAATCACCGGGGTAGTAATTGCGGCCATTGTCGCTGTGGTAATCATTGGGGGCATCAAAAGAATTGGCAGCGTTACCGGAAAAATTGTACCCGTGATGGTGATTCTTTATATGGCCGCGGTGCTGTTTATTGTTTTCAGCAACTTCCGGGATATTATACCCTCTTTAAAACTTATCGTATACGATGCCTTTACCGGGAATGCGGTTTTGGGAGGAGCCGTAGGAATGGTAATAATTACGGGAGTGCGGCGCGCCGCCTTTTCAAACGAAGCCGGGCTGGGAACTGCCCCAATGGCACATGGCGCTGCAAAAACCAGGGAACCCATCCGTGAAGGGCTCGTAGCCATGCTTGGACCCATTATCGATACCATTATTATATGCACGCTAACTGCTCTTGCCATCATCATTACCGGCGTATGGCAGGAAACGGGCCACGACGGCATAACACTGACCACCCACGCCTTTGAATCGGTCATCCCACTTTGGGGAAAATACCTGCTCACGCTATGCGTGCTGTTTTTTTCCATGTCAACCATGTTCGCATTTCCCTATTATGGGGTAAAATGTCTTGGTTTTGTGGCAGGAGCCAAATACCAGCACTGGTATAACTATTTCTTTGTTTTAATGATTATTGTCGGGGCTGTTTCCCAGCTGAGGGTTATCATATCGCTTGTTGATATTGCATTTGCCCTGATGGCTATTCCGACGGTCTCCTCTGCAATTTTGTTGTCGCCGCATGTAAGGCGCGAAGCCAAAAGCTACTTTTTACGGCTGAGGAACAAAGAATTTCAGATTTTAAAGCAGATTTCATAAAGATTCGCTAATTTCAAAACCTCTTAAACCTATATAACAAAACTATGAAACGCTTCTTTTTCCTGTTTCTGGCATTCACAGCTCTGCTGGGTTGTTCTGTTCCTGAAAACAATAACCTTCTGTGGCCGGAAATAACCAATCAAAGCAAACCCTGGACACGATGGTGGTGGATGGGAAATGCTGTTGATCAGCCCAATATTAATTTGTTACTGGAACAATACGCCGAAGCAGGGTTCGGAGGGGTGGAAATAACTCCTATATATGGCGCCAAAGGTTTTGAGGATGACTATATTCAATACCTTTCCCCTGAATGGATGCAAATGCTGAACCATACGGTAAAAAAAGCATCGGAATCGGGCATGCAAGTCGACATGAACCTGGGTACCGGCTGGCCCTTCGGTGGACCACAGATAACCACAGGGTTTGCAGCAACCAGGTTTTTTCTTCATCAGTACCACATAAAAGCCGGAGAAAAGCTCCATCAAAAGATTGTGATGAATGATCCACGCAACAAAAACAGCAGTGCACATCTGCAGGCACTGACAGGTTATGGTACGGATGGCACCTCATTGGATCTGACCAGCCGGGTTTCCGCCGACGGCACCCTAGACTGGACTTCCGGTGACGGAGACTGGACATTGTATGCCTTATTCACTGCCCGCACCAACCAAAAGGTGAAGCGGGCTGCACCCGGTGGGGAGGGGCTTACTTTTGACCATTTTTCTAAACCCGCCCTCGAAGAATACCTGAAGCGCTTCGATGAGGCCTTTCAAAAAAGCAACAACGGCGTTCGGGCATTTTTTAACGACAGCTACGAAGTATACGGGACCAATTGGTCGGACAACTTCTTTGAGGAATTTGAACATCGCAGGGGATATAAGCTCCAGGCTCATTTACGCGAGCTTTCTGAAACCACTCCTGCATCAGAACTAAGTCACAGGGTTCATTGCGATTACCGTGAAACCATCTCCGACATGTTGCTGGAGAATTTCACAAAGCCCTGGAGTACCTGGGCACATCAATACCAAAGCCTCACCCGGAATCAGGCACACGGCTCCCCCGGCAACCTTCTCGACCTTTATGCAGCTGTTGATATTCCTGAATGCGAAACTTTCGGATCAAGCTTCTTTCCTATACCCGGACTAAGGCGCGACAGTGCCGACATACGTAACGTGGACCCCGATCCGGCAATGATGAAATTTGCAACATCTGCAGCAAATATATCGGGCAAAAAACTTGTTTCAAGCGAGACCTTTACCTGGCTGGGGGAACATTTTAAAACTTCCCTGGCCCAGTGCAAACCTGAGGTTGAACAAGTATTGCTTTCGGGGGTAAACCATGTCTTCTACCATGGATCAACCTATTCTCCCACAGTGGCTGAATGGCCAGGCTGGCTTTTCTATGCATCGGTGAATTTCACTCCTGAAAACAGTTTCTGGGCACACCTGCCGGCACTCAACAAATATATCGCCCGCTGCCAGTCCATTCTGCAATCGGGTCAGCCCGACAATGAGCTATTGGTTTACTGGCCCATCCACGATCACTGGATGACAACCACTAATCCGGGCATTATGCTTTCCATACACGGCATCGACGATTGGCTCCACCCGACCAGTTTCTATAAGGCAACTCAAATGTTAACAAATGAAGGCTACAGCTACGATTTTATTTCCGACAGGCTGCTCGAAAAAATAAAAATAAAAAATAACCAGCTGGTAACCGAAAACGGCACCTCTTATAAAGCACTTATTTTCCCACATCTCGGCTATTTACCCGAAAAAACGCTGGAAAAGGTGATTGAACTGGCAAAAAACGGGGCGCATATTGTTTTCCAGAATATTCCGGATGATGTTCCCGGTGCCTCCAACATCACTGCCCGCCGGCAATACCTTCTCGACCTTACAGAGGAAATGCAATCACTCAAAAATCCGGTTACCGTTGCAACCGATATCAGTAAAGCATTATATGCGAAGGAAATCCTTCCGGAAACTCTGGGGCAGACCGGATTGAAATTCCTCCGTCGAAAAACAGGAGGAGGCACTTATTATTACCTTGTTAACCATACTTCACGCACAATAGACCAGGAAATCACGCTGAATGAAGCATCAAAAAGATATTATATTCTTGATCCGCAAACCGGAGAAACAGGAATTGCATCCCAAAGAAAAGCCAATGGCAAACAGGCCTTGAGAATTCAATTAAGGCCAGGTGAATCGGCATTTGTTTTATCTACCAACAACCGGTACGGTGCAGAACCCTGGAGATACCTGAAAGCCACGGAAGATGCAATAACCATTGAAGGACCCTGGAAGCTGACATTCAATTCGGGGGGGCCGGAGTTGCCGGAATTCAGGATTATTGAAGAGCTGAAACCCTGGACAGACTTACCTGACAGTGCAACCACAAATTTTTCGGGAACGGCCATTTACTCAGCAACCTTTCATTTGGAAGAAACCCGGCATGCGAATTTCCTCCTTGATCTGGGCCTGGTATATGAAAGCGCCCGGGTGTGGCTCAACGGGGTTGATGCAGGTTATGCCTGGAGCATACCTTTTACAATAAGAACCGGGAATTTATTAATTGCCGGAGAGAACAAAATTGAGATTGAGGTAGCCAACCTGCAGGCCAACCGTATCCGGTGGATGGACCAGCAAGGGAAAGTCTGGCGCAATTTCCATGAAATTAACTTTGTAAACATCAATTACCAACCCTTCGATGCTTCCGGATGGGAGGTGATGCCTTCAGGTCTGACAGGTCCGGTCAGACTTCTGAAACAGTAGCAAAAAAAACCGGAACATGTAAAAACACGTTCCGGCTTTTGTCAATTGATTCCTGGTTTTTTAACAGAGGTTCTCTGATTAAACAAATTCCATTGCATCAAGGCGCTTATAGTAGTTATATCTCCATTTTGCATTTTCTTCAGCAGCTGCGAACAGTTCTCCGGCCACTTCAGGGAACGACGACTTCAGTGAGGTGTAACGAACCTCGCCATTGAGGAAGTTTTGGAACTTCGACCAGTCAGGCTCTTTCGAATCGAGCTGGAACGGGTTCTTTCCTTGTGCTTCCAGGCGTGGATCATAGCGGTACAGTGTCCAGTAGCCAGCCTCAACCGCCCGTTTCATCTCTTCCTGAGATTGCCCCATGCTGTTTTTCAAACCATGGGCAATACAAGGTGAGTAAGCAATTACGATTGATGGTCCGGGATATTCCTCAGCCTCACGAATCGCTTTGAGGTACTGAAGCTGATTGGCACCCATGGCCACCTGAGCTATATAGATATATCCATAAGACATCAGCATTGCGCCAAGATCCTTTTTACGCACACGTTTTCCGGCAGCGGCAAATTTGGCAACAGCTCCGATTGGAGTAGCTTTCGACGACTGTCCACCTGTATTTGAGTAAACTTCGGTATCAAGAACGAGTACATTGATGTCCTGCCCGCTTGCCATCACGTGGTCAAGTCCGCCATACCCAATATCGTAAGCCCATCCGTCACCACCAAATACCCAAATCGATTTCTTGATCAGGTACTGTTTCAAACTCAGTATGTCTTCAGCATATTCTCCGGTTTTGTCTTTCAGTACATCAAGCACCTTAGCGGTAGCTTCTTCTGAACCTTTTGCATTGTTTTTAGCTGCAAGCCATTCAGCAAAAACCTCTTTCTCTTCGGAAGAGATTCCATTCTTCATGGCATTTTCCATGATCATGGCAATGCGGTCGCGTTGAGCCTGTACACCCTCAGCCATACCAAAACCATATTCTGCATTGTCTTCAAAGAGCGAATTTGCCCATGCAGGTCCGCGTCCTGATTCTTTGTTTTTCCGATAGGGAGTGGCAGGAGCCGAACCTCCGTATATAGAAGAGCAACCTGTAGCATTGGCCACCATCATTCTTTCACCGAAGAGCTGGGTTACCAGTTTCACGTGGGGAGTTTCACCGCAACCGGCACATGCACCGGAGAATTCAAATAATGGTTGTACAAATTGAGAATTCTTAACGTTCGACATTTTGTCGGGCAGGTTCTCCTTGGTTTTCACATTGTTCTCCAGGTAATTCCACCTTTCGATCTCATCGTGCTGGGTATCGAGAGGCACCATTTCAAGTGATTTCACTTTGGATGGACATACATCGGCACAATTTCCGCATCCGGTGCAATCGAGTACACTTACCTGGATCCTGAATTGCAGTCCGGGGAATGTTTTGGATGGAGTTGCATCACGCAGCTCAGTACCAGCCGGGGCGTTTTCAGCCTCTTCCTTAGAGAGCAGGAATGGACGGATAGCGGCATGCGGACATACATATGCACACTGGTTGCACTGAATACAGTTATCGGAGATCCAGATCGGCACGTTCACTGCAATACCGCGCTTTTCATAGGCAGCAGTACCAGCTTCGAAAGTACCGTCTTCATAATCAACAAACATCGATACAGGTATCTCATCACCTTTCTGCGCATTAATTACATCAACAAATTTGGAAATATATTTTGGGCGCAAACTTTCGTCAAGCTCAGGTGTACCAAGTTCGATGTTCTTCCATTCTACAGGAATATCAACCTTAACAACGTTTTCACCGCCTGCATCGATAGCAGCAAAGTTCATATTTACGACCTGCTCACCCTTCATTCCGTATGTCTTAACAACAGCCGATTTCATAGCCTTTGTGGCTAGTTCGTATGGAATTACACCGGTAATTTTAAAGAATGCCGCTTGCATAATGGTATTGGTGCGATTGCCTAATCCCAGCTCTTCGCCCAGTTGAGTACCATTGATAATATAAAAATTGATCTCGTTTTCAGCAAGGTACTTTTTCATATGATCAGGAAGGCGTTTTTTGGTTTCGTCCTTGTCCCAGATAGAATTGAGCAGGAAGGAACCACCCTTCTTAAGGCCTTTCAAAACATCATACAGGTTAACGTAGGCAGGCACATGGCAGGCCACAAAATCCGGAGTGGTTACCAGGTAGGTCGACCGGATAGGCTTGTCGCCAAACCGCAGGTGCGAGCAGGTAAAACCACCCGACTTTTTGGAGTCATACTGGAAATAGCCCTGGCAATACTTATCGGTTTCTTCCCCAATGATTTTAATTGAATTTTTGTTGGCACCAACAGTACCATCAGATCCTAACCCATAGAATTTTGCCTGGTAGGTACCAGCAGGAGTTATGTCAATTTCCGCCTTCAGCGGCAACGACAAGAAAGTGACATCATCAACAATACCAATGGTAAAACCGGTTTTAGGCTCATTCATTTCGAGATTTTCATAAACTGCCTTAATCTGGGATGGGGTAGTATCCTTTGAACCCAATCCATAGCGGCCTCCGACAATTATAGGAGCATCCTTCCTGCCATAGAAAATAGACTTAATGTCTAAAAGCAAAGGCTCACCTTCTGATCCGGGTTCTTTGGCGCGGTCGAGAACGGCAATGCGTTTAACCGATTTCGGGAAAATCCTGAAGAAATAGTCAGAAGAAAACGGACGGAAAAGATGAACAGTCACCAGCCCGACTTTCTTTCCCTGTGAGGCCAGGTAGTCGATGGTTTCACGAATGGTTTCAGTAACTGAACCCATGGCGATAATAATATTCTCGGCATCGGGTGCCCCATAATAGGTAAAAGGATGGTATTCGCGACCAGTAATTTTCGCCACTTCATTCATATAATGCTGAACCGTGTCAGGAACGGCATCATAAAAACGGTTGCTTGCCTCTTTTGCCTGGAAGAAGATATCAGGATTTTGTGCAGTGCCGCGGGTAACAGGATGCTCAGGATTCAAAGCCCTGTCGCGGAATTCCTGCAGAGCCTTCATATCAACCAGAGGTTTGATTTGCTCAGTGGTTAACTCCTCTACTTTTTGCACCTCGTGGGAGGTTCTGAAGCCGTCGAAAAATGCAAGGAAAGGCACGCGTGACTTGAGGGTGGCAAGGTGCGCGACACCGGCAAGGTCCATTTCCTCCTGCACCGATCCGGCAGCCAGCATGGCAAAACCAGTTTGGCGGGCTGCATACACATCACTGTGGTCACCAAAAATAGAAAGGGCGTGCCCGGCCAATGCCCTGGCACTTACGTGAAATACCGTAGGAAGGAGCTCTCCCGCTATTTTGTACATATTAGGAATCATCAGCAGAAGACCTTGCGAAGCGGTGTAGGTCGTTGTTAATGCACCCGACTGCAGTGCACCGTGAACAGCACCGGCAGCGCCTCCCTCACTCTGCATTTCGGCCAGACGGACCGGCCGGCCAAACATATTGGTCTTACCAGTGGCAGCCCATTCATCCACATACTCAGCCATCGTTGACGACGGTGTTATCGGATAAATACAGGCCACCTCACTAAACATGTAACTCATGTGCGCAGCAGCATAGTTGCCATCACATGTAATGAATTTCTTTTGTTTTGACATGACTAAAAGTGATTTGTTATTATTTTATAACTTATTCTTATTGAAAATACTCTTATTAATATAAAAACCCAAATAGCCAGAGTGGTATTTTATTGCCTTCGCCCACCTCTATCATATCGGCAGCAGCATAGCTCTCCCCTATCGGTTCTGTCTTTCTTCCTCCAACCAGAAAACTATGGCGATGGTCCACCAGAAAATCGTATGCCTGCGATCTTTCCAAATGGTGACGCCCGCTCAGTTGATTAAAGAAAAATGTATGTCGCAGATTGGAAGAATTGGTATTCTCAGGCATTATGGCATAAAGCAGATTAGTATTGTGCATATATACCTTGTCCGGCTTTTTAGCTTCATCCTCTTCCCCGTTCTGGTATAGCATCTGGATCAAGCGTGCGTTTTTCAGATACTTAAGATAATTCATGACGGTAGCCCTCGAAGTTTGTATCGAAGATGCGAGTTTGCTGACGTTCGGTGAGAAGGGAGTTTCAGATGAAATAATATAGAGAAGCTTTCTGAGTTTAGACAGGTATTTCAATTCAACCTGGTTAATATATGGTATATCTATCTCCAGCGCAAGATTTATATTTTTCAGCAAATTATTTTCGTAAAATCCCAAATTGTCAATGAAATAGGGATAATACCCAAATTTAAGGTAATCAGTGAAATAGGCCAGTGGTTTAATGCGCGAGACTACATCCTGGGCAATTGAAGCATGATTCGCAAGAATGTCTCCCAGGCTTACAACCGGAAAGGTTTCACCGGTTTTATGCTGTAGATATTCTCTGAATGACAGGCCATCCAGATAATATAATTTCACAATTCCATGCAGATCAGGATTCTCATCTGAAACCCTTAAAACCGGGGAGGCGGTAAACACAATCCTCAGGCCCGGAATTTCATCATGGCATTTCCTCAGTTCTCCCGACCATTCAGGATATTTGTTTATCTGATCAAGAAAAAGAACCTGCCCACCGCGCTTGGAGAATTCATCGGCAAAAGAGAACAATCTTCGCTTGGTAAAATAGAAATTGTTGAGGTTCAGGTAAAGTACAGACCTGTCGTTTCCATAATCCTGCCGGATATGGTCCAGTAAAAACGTGGTTTTTCCGACACCTCTGAAGCCTTTGATGCAAATCAGACGGTGGTTCCAGTCAATTTGATCATGTAATTGCCGTCCCAGAGATTTCCCCGGACTATCGAGCAGCGAAGCATGTATGTTGTATAAGAAATCCAAAATATGAGTCTAAAATGGGAAGACAAAAATAATCACTTTGCCGAAATAATTGCCATGTAGAGATAGCAATAATTCATTTTCTCTGTAATTTATAATTAGTAAAAATAAGGATATGGGAAAAATATTGAGGAAGTTAAGGAATTTAAAGTCGCGGAAGTGTAACATTAAAAAAGGCCATCCTTATGCAGGATGACCTTAATATATAGTTCAGAAAAATTAATCAGGAATCTGCGTTCATAGAAACCAGAAATTCTTCGATAGAGCGTGTTTTCATAAGGCGGTCTTTCATAAAATCCATCGCTTCGAGAGATGTCATGGCACCAAGATAATTTCTGAGAATCCACATTTTATCGAGAATATATTTGGGCATTAAAAGATCTTCACGCCGGGTGCTTGAGGCAGGAATATCCACAGCCGGGAAAATCCGTTTGTTGGATAGCTTACGGTCTAATTGAAGTTCCATGTTACCTGTACCTTTGAATTCTTCAAAAATAACGTCGTCCATTTTCGAACCGGTTTCGGTAAGTGCGGTGGCAAGAATCGTAAGTGATCCACCCTCTTCGATATTACGTGCTGCACCAAAAAACCTTTTTGGTTTTTGCAATGCATTGGCATCGACACCCCCTGAGAGGACTTTCCCGGATGCGGGCTGCACGGTATTATATGCACGGGCCAGCCTTGTTATCGAATCGAGCAGTATAACCACGTCATGTCCGCACTCAACAAGCCGTTTTGCCTTCTCTAGGACCATTCCGGCCACTCTTACATGGCGTTCGGCAGGTTCATCAAATGTAGACGAAACAACCTCTGCATTAACGCTGCGGGCCATATCGGTAACCTCTTCGGGTCGCTCATCAATAAGCAGTACAATCATGTAAACTTCAGGATGATTAGCTGATATGGCATTGGCGATTTCTTTCAAAAGCACAGTTTTACCGGTTTTTGGCTGTGCGACAATCAGACCGCGCTGACCTTTTCCGATAGGTGCAAACATATCTACAATACGAGTGGAGACATTATCATGGCCCTTGCCTGTAAGTTCAAACTTTTCGTTGGGAAATAGTGGAGTAAGGTGGTCAAAAGGCAGTCTGTCACGGATATATTCCGGGGTACGACCGTTAATTTCAACTACTTTAATCAGTGGGAAATATTTTTCACCCTCTTTGGGTGGACGGATAGTCCCCGTTATAGTATCACCGGTTTTAAGTCCGAACAGTTTAATCTGCGACTGTGAAACATAGATATCATCAGGAGAATTTAAATAGTTAAAATCAGCTGATCTCAGGAAGCCATAACCTTCAGGCATAATTTCAAGTACGCCGGCATTGGTGACGATTCCATCGAATTCATAATTTTTATCAAAAACAGGTTTTTCAGGCTGCTTTTCAGGTTGCTTTTCAAATTGCTTTTCAGACTGTTTTTCAGGCTGCTTTTCAGGCTGCTTTTCAGGCTGCTTTTCAGGCTGCCTGAATGGCTTTTGCAGCTGATTGTCTCTTTTTACCTGCCAATCAGGTTGTTTTAGCTTGCGCTGAAAACCACCCTGTGGGACACCCTCCGTTCTGGTAAACTTCTTTTTCTCTTCGCCGCCTTTTTCCTCCTGGCCAGTCTTATCTGAAGGGGCTTCCTGTTTTTCAGTTGTTTCTGTATTGACTTGTTTTACCTCCCTGACGGTATTCTCAACGCGCACTGGCGTTTCCTTAACAGCTGCCGGCTGGATATCATCCTTCTCTGTTGGTTCAACCTTCCTGACATCCTGAACGGGAACATTTATGTTTTGCTGTCCGGCATCCCCCGGTTTATCCTTTGAAAACTCCTGTATGATTGCACGCAGTTGATCTCTTCTTGAGAGTTGTCGTTGTTCTGTTTTAGGAGTTTGAACAACCGGAATCTTTTGGGGTTCTGGTGTCTCCTTTTTCGCAGGCTGTTGCTGACCGGCAGCAATGTTTGGCTTCTTGTCGTTTGAGGATTGCTTGGGTTTTCTACCTCTTTTATTTTTAGGGGCATTTCCAAGTTCCGATGGCTCAACTTTACTCAGCCTGGGAGCCTTCTCCCGCTTTATAATGGTTGGCCTGGGACGTGCCTCTTCTGTTGCGGGTTTGGCTCCGGCGTTTTGAATTGCCTGGATATCAAGAATCTTATATATCAGATCTTGCTTTTTAAAAGATTCTACCCTTTTGATCTTTAACTCTTTTCCAATCTCCCTCAATTCAGGCAGAAGTTTTTTGCTGAGTTCTAAAATATCATACATACTATAAATGATTTGTAACTTTTTTGATTTTTTTGATAATTTCCGGAAAATCTGTAGAGGATTAGTGATTTGCCCTGATTATGGGGCTGCAATATTATAAAAAACTTTTTTCTTCACAAAGAAAAAAAGAACTTTATCGCCAATTACTCTAATAGTGCGCAAAATTACTAAAACATCTTAACATTCACAAATTCAAAACTATGAAGAGAGTTAATGAACATTAAAAAAAAGAAATATTAAGAACTATAAAGGATAACTTTCAGTGTGAATTTTTTTCAATCTAAAATTTTAACTACTTTCACACCGGTTTTCCATCAGAAAATGAATTAACATCAGCTAATTCACACAAACCACATGAGGCAACTTAAAATATCAAAGCAGGTAACCAACCGCGATACCCTATCGCTCGATAAATATTTACATGAAATTAGTAAAGTTGAGTTACTTTCTCCTGAAAATGAAGTTGAGCTAGCCAAACGTATCAAAAAAGGTGACAGCGCAGCACTTGAGACCTTGATCAAAGGAAATCTCCGGTTTGTTGTTTCAGTATCCAAACAATATCAAAACCAAGGACTTAGCCTCCCTGATCTTATCAATGAAGGCAATCTGGGGTTGATTAAAGCGGCTGAACGATTTGATGAAACCCGGGGTTTTAAATTTATTTCTTACGCCGTTTGGTGGATACGCCAATCCATTTTGCAGGCTCTTGCAGAGCAGGCCAGGATTGTGAGATTGCCGCTCAATAAAATTGGGTCTATCAACAAAATAAATAAAACTTTCAGTCAGCTTGAACAGGAATTCCAAAGAGAACCCACCCAGGAAGAACTTGCTGAACTTTTAGATACCCGTATAGATTTAGTGGCCAGCTCCCTGAGTGTTTCAAGTTCCCACGTTTCAATGGACGCGCCGCTTAATGACGACGAAAACAGCAGTCTTTATGATGTTCTGCTCAACAATGACTCCCCCAGTCCGGATAATGACTTAATGACAAATTCCTTAAGGAAAGAGATAGAACGGTCATTATCGACGTTGGGCGAAAGGGAGGCTGATATTCTGAGGTACTACTTCGGACTAAATGGATATCCTCCCTATACACTCGAAGAAATTGGAGAAGAATTCAGCCTCACCCGTGAAAGAGTTCGCCAGATAAAAGAAAAAGCAATAAAAAAATTAAAAAATCAATACCGTAACCGCCTGCTGAGAACCTATCTTGGGCAGTAAGAAAGGATTTTAACTATGTCAGAACGCTTAATTGCACCATCCATACTGTCGGCTGATTTTAATCATCTTGGTGCCGATATTGAAATGATCAATCAAAGTGAAGCAGATTGGATCCATTTTGATGTAATGGATGGAGTATTTGTACCCAACATATCCTTCGGATTACCTGTAATTCAGCACGTTGCAAAAATAGCAAAAAAACCACTCGACGTTCATCTGATGATAACTGATCCTGACAGTTTCATTGTCCCTTTCATCAATGCAGGAGCTTCCATCCTGACAGTGCATTATGAAACTTGCCCACATCTTCACCGCACAATCGGATTTATCAAAGAACAGGGAGCCAAAGCCGGTGTTTGCCTGAACCCCCACACCCCTGTGGCTTTACTTGAAGATATTATTGGTGATCTTGATATGGTGCTTCTGATGTCAGTAAATCCTGGCTTTGGTGGTCAGAAATTCATTGAAGGCGCCTACGACAAGGTCAGAAAATTACGGGATATGATACTCAAAAAAAATCCTGCATGCCTGATTGAAGTGGATGGAGGAATTAATTTTGAAACGGGACTGAAACTCTTTGAGGCAGGTGCCAACGTGCTCGTAGCAGGAAGTTTCATATTCGGATCCACCGACCCATCGCTTACTATCAGTAATCTCAAGCACGTTAATCAGGTATAATCCATTATTCATACTTACAACATGTTACGGCCGTATAACCGACCGTATTTTGTGTCGGTAAGACCAACTCCTTCAATCCAAATGGCATGTCTAAACCAGCCCTCTTCCTTTTTCATTTTTCCGTCGGTAAGTACAGCCCAAATTTGAAATAAGGTAAAAAAAAAAGATCCGAAATGGATCTTTTAAATGAGAAGGAGATATATTTAATTTAATTCGGAGCATATTCGCTTAAAGATTTTTCAAGTTTTTTACGGGTAAAAAATATTCTGCTTTTGACAGTACCCAGAGGGAGATTGAGTTCGTCTGCAATTTCTTTGTATTTGTACCCTTCAAGAAACATTGTAAAAGGAATCCTGTAATCATCCTCAAGATCCTGGATGGTATTATTTATCTCACGTGTACTATAAAGTGAATCCGGTGAAGGATAGACTTTATCCTTTGTAAAAGTCAAATGATAATCACTGGTTGAACCTTCGAATGTATTTTTTGTTTTAATACCCCGACGATAATCATTAATAAAGGTATTTTTCATTATGGTATATATCCATGCCTTGAAATTAGTATTCTGGGCGAATTTATCACGGTACATCAAGGCTTTCAGAAATGTTTCCTGAAGAAGATCATTTGCCTTTTCGCTATCGGAGGTTAGGCTCAGTGCATAATAGTGGAGTTTGTCACTTAAACTCATTAATGCGGTATTGAATTGAACTTGAGTCATGGTATTTCAGTTTTTAAATTTGTTTAAGCAAAACTACAACATCCCAAACAAATAAATAAGATTTCAAGGTGTTTTTATCGGTCAATTTTGTCTATCGTTTATAAATAAAGTTTATACAAAATTTAATCATTTGAATATCAATACACTTAGCCATTTTAAATGGATAAAGTTCACCCAAATTACACTTTGAACATTTTCGCATTCTATTCGAAAATGATTTGCCGATCTTGAGTAAGATTTTTTTTTGCCTGAAAATGTCAGGAAATACTAGTTTTGTCCACTGATTGTAAAAGTTTAAGGATGGAAATCAAGACATTTAACTCAAATAAGTCACTGACCTTTAAAAGGTGGGCGAGGAAGGGCTTTTCCCTGTTCAGGATGTTGAAGAATATCGTAAGAATTGGTGTACTCGCCATAGTTTACCTGAATTCTTCGGCTGCTGTTTTGGTAGATAATATACCTTTAAGTAGTGATACGTCGAAAATTAGCTCTTCCGTTGAATTGGAGGAAATAGAAATTGGAGCAAGTCGTGCTCCGGGAATTTTCTCCGAAGCAGCTCGGATAGTGACCGTGTTAACCCGTGAGGAACTTAAGAAGAAGCCTGCCGGGAGCCTGCCTGAAGCGTTGAGACAATTTCAGGGAGTTGACATCAGGCAGCGGGGACCCGAAGGTATACAGGCAGATATATCAATCAGGGGAGGCTCTTTCGATCAAACTGCCATATTATTAAATGGTATAAATATAACCGACCCGCAAACAGGACACCACAACCTCAACATACCCATAAGTTTTTCTCAAATAGAACGTATCGAGATTCTTGAAGGACCGGCTGCCAGGGTTTACGGGCCCAGTGCCTTTTCAGGTGCCATCAATATTATCACCAAACCTGCCGGGAAAAATGAAGCTACAGCATCCTATACATATGGAAATCACAACTTTAACCTATACGATGCTGCTGCATCATTTCAATCTGGGCATTTCAGCCAAACATTTTCGGCAAACCACTCAAAATCGGATGGGTACATTGCCAACACCGACTTTAAAATCTACAATGCTTTTCTCCATTCCACAGGAAAGTTCCAGCAAGGTCAACTTGACTATCAGCTGGGATGGTCCTCCAGGGATTTTGGAGCAAACTCGTTTTACACGCCGAGGTATCCTGAACAGTATGAAAAAACCAGAACGCTCTTCACTGCTATCAAATGGAAAAGCAAATCTTTAATTAATTTCTCACCGTCTGTCTACTGGCGACGGCATCACGACCGGTTTGAACTTTTCAGGTATGAAAAACCAGCATGGTACTCAGGACACAACTACCATCTGACCGATATCTTCGGAATCAATCTGAATTCGTGGTTCAGAAGTTCACTGGGAAAAACAGCGGCAGGAGCCGAAATCAGGTCTGAAAACATATGGAGCAACGTATTGGGCGATAGACTGGAGACCAATATCAGGGTTCCCGGCGAAAATGCCTTTTTCAACCGACATAAATCCAGAACCAGCTTTTCCGTTTTCCTTGAACACAGCTATTCAGTGAGAAATCTTTACCTGTCAGCCGGTTTACTGGCACAGCGTTCATCAGAGTTAAATCTCGAATGGCAAATTTATCCCGGTATAGATATAAGTTACCTTATAATACCTGATGTAAAGATCTTCGCATCGGCAGGTAAATCGCTTAGGTTACCTACTTTCACAGACCTTTATTACAACGGGCCCACCAATATTGGAAACCCGGAGTTAAAACCGGAGGAGGTAACACATTATGAAACAGGTATAAAATTAACCCCTAAGGGGATAAACGGCCACATGAATATTTACTATCAAAGGGGGATCAACCTCATCGACTGGGTAAAACTTCCCGGGGATGAAGTATGGAGAACAACAAATCATACCGGTATTGACAACCTTGGATATCAGTTTTTCATGAAATTACATTTGCCGGCATATTTTCATCCTGAATTTTTTATTACCAATTTTACTGCCGGATACAGTTCCTCCAATCTTAAAAAGGAAAATTCTGAATATATATCATATTATGCTCTCGACAACCTCAAAAACAAGGTCAACTTTAGCCTGGAACATAAAATATTGAAGAAACTGCAATCTGGCTGGAATGCAGTCTACCAGGATCGCAACGGCACATACACTGCTTTTGAAAATAATGTTGGCACAGAAAAAGAATTTGAACCTTTCTGGATACTCGACTGGAAACTAAGCTACATCACGAATAAATTTGAAATTAACACTACAATCACCAACCTGTTAAACACTTCACACTTTGATTTCGGAAACATTGAACTACCGGGACGATGGGTTAAAGCAGGCCTGACAATAAGAATCGAATAATGTATTGCATTTTTGGTTTAACCGAAATGTAGTATATTCGCTAAAAATTTTAAAAATATGCTTAAAGGAATACTTGCCATTTCAGGCCAGCCCGGACTATTCAAACTCGTGGCCGAAGCGAAAAACAGGATTATTGTTGAATCGTTGCTGACAGGTAAAAGAATGCCTGCAAGTCCGACAGCAAAGATCAGCTCACTTGAGGATATTGCTGTTTATACCAAAACCAGTGATATGCCTTTAAAAGATGTACTGAAAAAGATACATGAATATGAGAACGGCGGCCAGGCAATCAGCTCCAAATCCAACGACAATGAATTGAAGAAATATTTCGGAAGCATTATTACCGATTATGACAAAGACAGAGTCTATATTTCTGACATAAAAAAAATATTTATTTGGTATAATATACTGCAGGAAAACAATCTGTTAGATTTCTCAGAAGAAGAAGCTGCAGAAACTACCAACGAGTCGGCACCATCAGATAAAAAAGAGGAAATCTCAGAATAACTTCAATGTCTTACCTGTTCTGGCTTTTAAACCTTTTTCCTGATAAGTTTTCAACAATATATCCAATAGTTTAACAGTAGCCAGGGCGTCGCCTGCGGCACGGTGCCTGGTTTCATTGCTTATATTCAGCACGCTGCAAATATTTCCCAATGAATAGGATGTATATCCGGGCAATAGTTTTCGTGAAAGTTGCACAGTACATAGCTTCTTGCGCTGAAAATCATAACCCAGGCGCCCGAATTCTTCCTGAATGAATTTATAATCAAAATTTACGTTGTGCGCAACAAATATTTTACCAGCTGTTAGTTCGACGATTTTTCGTGCCACCATGAAAAATTTCGGAGCATTTTTCACCATGTCGTTATCGATTCCAGTGAGTCTTGTAATTGGGTAGGGTATATCCATTTCCGGGTTCAGGAGTGTCTGAAACACATCAGTTATCTCATTACCATTGAAGGAAACTATGGCTATTTCAGTAATTTTACCGTTCTTATATGAATTTCCCGTTGTTTCTATGTCAATTACAGTGAACACTGTTGAAATTTTACTTATTTTTGTAGTACAAGAATAACTAAAATAATTAATTGATAAACAAAAGTTGTTCTTTGTGTTCAATTAAAAAAAAATCTTTAATTTTAAACAGCCATAAATATTTAACTTAAAAAACGGAAATATGAAAAGATTTACATTTTTAGCTTTGACTATGCTGCTTGGCTTCAGTATTTTTGCACAAAATGCTGATAATAAGTGGGCTATTGGAATTGGCGCAGGAGGGTACTACACCAATGTTGTAGGTGCGGTCGATGTTCAAATGGACAATGGATTTGGTTTTACCCCTGAACTTTATCTCAGCAGGTACCTAAGTCCTTCATTTGATGCTTACCTAAAGACAAATATTGGTTTATGGAACAGCACGACCGTTGTTGAAAATCTTGACATTGCAAATCACGCACTCAATCTCAGGTATAAATTTTTTAATGATAAGATTTTATCTGCAGACAGCAAGATACAACCTTACCTGTATGCGGGAGCTGGTGTATTGCAGGATCATGACCTTTCAGCTTTAAACTGGAATGGTGGCTTAGGATTTAAGTTCCCTTTGGGTGAACTCACCTCTCTTTATCTTGAGGGTGGCTATATCAGGGGGACCGAGCCAGGTTCAGAGAGCAGGCCGCGTGACCGTGATGATTTCCTGAAAGCAACCATCGGATTGGAATTTGCCTTAGGTAAAGCCAAAGACAGCGACGGTGACGGTGTTCCAGACAGAAAGGACAAATGTCCCAATACCCCTCCGGGAGTTGCAGTTGACGCTGATGGTTGTCCGCTCGACAGAGACGGTGACGGAGTTCCGGATTACCTTGATGAGTGCCCTGATACCCCGGGCCTGAAAGAATTCAATGGTTGTCCAGACAGAGATGGTGACGGTGTACCTGACCACCTCGACGAATGTCCTGATGTACCTGGATTGAAGAAGTTCAACGGATGTCCGGACAGCGACGGTGATGGTGTGCCGGATCATAAAGACGAATGTCCCAATACTCCTCCCGGATGTCCTGTTGATGAAAGAGGCTGCCCGCTGGATTCTGACGGTGACGGTGTAATTGACTGTGAAGACGATTGTCCAAACGAACCCGGACCAAAGGAAAACAAAGGATGTCCTGTAGGATTAATTGAAATTGACATGGGTCCTGTTTACTTTGACTTCGACAAAGCTGTTCTGAAACCAGAAGGCAGAGCAGAACTCGACAGACTGGTTTCAACGCTTAATGCAGCCAAAAAATATGAGGTTGTGGTTAACGGTCATACCTGTAGCATAGGTGGCGAATCGTATAATCAGAATTTATCTGAAAGACGTGCTCAGGAAGTAGTAAAATATTTGACTACCAAAGGTATAAACAATGCTTACGTGGGAGCAAGAGGTTATGGTGAAACACAACCAGCCAAACCCAATACTTCAGTTGAAAATAGACAACTAAACCGCAGGGCAGAATTTGATGTAAAAATTCAGAAATAGATTTTAGAATTTCAGAAATAATAAACTAAAAACAGTCCTTCAGAAATGGAGGACTGTTTTTTTTGTCACCATAATGAATCAAAAATAATAGATTTAAGGGCTGTTTTTTCAAAAATTGTTTGTTATTTTACAGT
>CAYMXK010000043.1:0-18917 GCA_964393915.1 uncultured Prolixibacteraceae bacterium | reverse complement strand
TCAGAACCTAAGTTGACAACAAGAATTCATTTTCGGACTTTCAACTTTTTAAATTATAAAACTATGTATAAATCAAAACTAAATGTTCATGAAAAGAAAAAATGCAGTTCTTAAGTGGGGAACCAGCATGGCAATGCTGTTTTTCTTATTAGGTGTGTTTGCAAATGGTGCATTTGCCCAGGAAAGAGTGCTCTCAGGAAAGGTGGTTGACAATGCAAACCTAGCCCTTCCTGGTGTTACAGTAATTGTGAAAGGCACCACTCTTGGAACAGTTACCAATGCAGACGGTAATTTTACGTTATCTGTTCCTGCCAGCGGCAACACGCTTGTGTTCTCATTTGTCGGGATGGTTCCACAGGAAATTGAAATCCAGGGCAGAACTACTTTTGCGGTCATGATGCTGGAAGAAACCTTCAGGTTGGAAGAAGTAGTTGCTATCGGGTACGGTACCCAAAGAAAGGAAAGTGTTGTAGGCTCAATTGCGCAGGTAACTGACGAAGAGCTAAAGCGCACAGGTAACGTATCCGACCTCCGGCAAGCTATTGCCGGGCAGTTGCCGGGTATCGTTTCCCTTACTTCATCGGGTGAGCCTGGTGGTGTTCTTACCGGGGAAAGTGCCACGAACCTTTTTATACGTGGTCAGAACACCTGGAATGGTGGACAGCCACTGATCCTTGTTGATGGCGTTGAGAGAGATATGAACAACATCGAAGTAAACGATGTAGAAAGTATTTCTGTATTGAAAGACGCCTCTGCCACTGCTGTTTTCGGTGTAAAGGGTGCCAACGGGGTAATCCTGATCACTACCAAGCGTGGTAAGGAAGGCAAAACCATCCTGAATTTCAACTATGTAGGAACAGGCATTATGTTGTCGAGGCAGCCTGACAAGCTTGATTCTTATGAGGCCATGATGGCTAAGAATGAAATGATTGAGCGCGAAGGCGTTTTCAGGGAGCCCTCCTGGAACAGCTATGTGCCTTACGAGATTGTACAACGCTACAAGCTGCCTCAATCTGAGGAGTATAAGTGGATTTATCCCAATGTGGACTGGGAAGATGCAATGTTCAAAGACATGGGATTTTCACATCGTGCGACGCTCAGTGCACGCGGTGGCAGCAAGGCTGTTCAGTATTTCGGATCACTCGCCTATTTGCATGAAGGCGACTTATTCAAGGACTATGACAATTACAAGGGTTACGATCCGAATTATAACTTTGACCGTTTTAACTTCAGAAGTAATATTGATATCAAACTGACCAATACTACCAAATTTAAGATTAACCTGTCGGGCTATTACAGTCAGAAAAATACCAACTGGAACAATGAGGGGAGTACAAGCCGTGCCGATGCCTGGATGTGGGCAGCAACCTATTCTACTGCCCCCAACCTGATGATCCCAATGCATCCTGATGGCCGCTGGGGTGCCTACCAGGAAGGAGCCAACAATACATTAAATCCTGTGGCTGCTGTTTATAACCTTGGTATTCGGCAAACCCGTTCTACCCAGTTAAATTCAGACTTTATACTTGAGCAGGACCTCGGATTTATAACCAAGGGCCTTAAAGCGAGTGGTAATTTGTTCTATGATAACAGCATCCGTTCACAGGGTGGTATCTATGACCAGCAAAACAGCATAAGGCCTAACGAAGCCCGCACCAATGTGCCATACAAGCAAATCTACCCATTGTTATACACCGGACCAGACCAGGATCCCAGCGAATATACGCAGATTCTTCCGGTAAGTGACGAAGAGTACGACTGGGTAATTAGTCCATGGAATATTCGCCAGGAAGTGATTTCCGATGCAAACTGGTCGGGTTATATTCCTGTTTTCAGAAGGCTTTCCTATCAGGGGCAGCTTAACTACGCCCGCTCGTTCGATGTCCACAGTGTAAGCGCTATGGGTGTGTTCAAGCGCGAAGAGTATGCCAGGGGAAGTATGTTTAAGAACTTCCGCGAAGACTGGGTATTCCGAACAACCTATGATTATGATTCGCGCTACCTGTTGGAGTTTAACGGAGCATACAACGGTTCTGAGCAATTTGGTCCCGGGTATCGTTTCGACTTCTTCCCATCGGTTGCTGTCGGCTGGTTTATTTCCAACGAGAAATTCTTTGATGTAAGCTGGATTGACCGGTTAAAGCTCAGATACAGCAATGGTAAGGTCGGTGACGACAATGTGAGCGGGAGCCGTTGGTTATATACATCACAGTTAGGATATGGCGGAAGGGCCCGGTTAAACGAAACTACCAATGGTCTGAGCCCATACTACTTCTACAGGGAATCCGTAGTCGGAAATCCTGATATCCGCTGGGAAAGCGCCATAAAAACCAACTTTGGTATTGAGATGGGAATGTTAAGAAATCTGTTCTCTGTAACTTTTGATTACTTTACGGAAGACAGAACAGACATTCTTATGTCGGGCGGAAGCAGAACGGTTCCTCCTTTCTTCGGGGCTACACCGCCAAGCGCCAATCTAGGGCACGTTAAATCCAAAGGTTTTGAATTGGAACTCGGATTCAACAAGAAATTCCACAACGACCTGACGATTTGGTCCAGTCTGGCCATTACCCATAATGAGAATGAAGTATTGTTGAGGGATGATCCCCCCTTGCAGTTTAGCCATCTGAAAGCGCAAGGCTACCCGATCGGTCAGCACAAGAGAATTCTCGCTACTGAAATTTATCAGAACTGGGACGAAGTATACGCCAGTGTGCCTACCGAAACCAACGACGGTCAAAAGCTTCCCGGGTATTACAATCTGATCGACTTCAATGCCGATGGAGTAATAAAAGGCAGCGAAGATACCGCCCCGATTGGATATTCCACAGTGCCTCAAAATACTGCCAATTTCTCCCTGGGGACCAGCTACAAGGGTTTTAGTGCAATGGTTCAGTTTTACGGAGTAAACAATGCAAACCGTTACATCCCTTTCGATAACTTCGAGTACAATACGGATATTGTATTTGGCCATGTACGTGACTATTGGTCAAAAGACAATCCCAATGCTTCTTCATTCCTTCCCAGGTGGCAGACACAGGCAGAGAATGTTGGTGATTACTACCTTTACGATGCTTCCTATCTTAGATTGAGAACAGCTGAAATTGCTTATTCATTCAACAGTTTAGCATGGGTAAAAAATGCCGGGTTTTCTAACTTAAGGATATTCCTCAACGGCAACAATCTCTTTTTCTGGTCGCATTTGCCTGACGACAGGGAAACCACCCATAGTGGCGCCGATGCAACGCAAGGAGCCTATCCGACTACAAAGAGAATTAACCTGGGCATTGATTTAACATTTTAATTAATAGCAATATGAAAAACTTGAAATACAATATAAAATATTACGTCATTTTTCTGATGTTAATATTAATTTCAACCTCATGTGAAGACTATTTGGACAAAGCTCCTGATGCCGACGTGACAGAAAAGGATGCATTCGGAGATTTCTTAAGCTTCCAGGGGTTTGTAGAAGAACTTTACAACTGTGTTATGGACCCTGACAAAGGGGGAGCATGGAACAACTACTCTTTTGCCGATGAAAACCTGGGTTTCAATCCCTATCCATTTGACCGGGGCGATTATTGGAATAACTCAGGCTACTTTCATGGCAGACCAAATGTAAATCCTTCTTCTCTGGAAGGCAGGGATCGCCGGGTATGGGAGTGGTCCTGGTACGCGATCAGAAAGGCTAACCTTGCTTTGGAAAAACTTGAAGTGGAAGGTCTTTTTGAAGGAACACCGGAGGAAAGGGACCACCTGAAAGGCCAGGCCTTGTTCTGGAGAGCGTGGTTCTATTTTGAAATAGGCCGCTTCTGGGGAGGAATGCCCTATATTACAAGGGTATTGGATCCCACGGAAAGCCTGATTACAGAAGAATTTAACCGCCTCAACTTTCAGCAGATGGCTGTTGAAATGGCAAAGGACTTCAGGGCGGCAGCCGATCTCCTGCCCAACCATTGGGATGAGTCAGGGCCAGGGCAGAGAACCCTTAATCAGAACCGCGACCGTATAAACAAATATCATGCACTTGGCTATCTCGGAAAAGCCCTTTTATACGGTGCCAGTCCTATGATGAACCAGGAAGCCAAGGGAAATGATTCCTATGATGGCGAATTGAGCAAACAGGCAGCACAGGCTTTCGGTGAACTGCTCGCCCTTGCCGATCAAACCGGTACCTACAAATTGCAGCCATGGGCAAACTATACCGATATTTTCTTCCGCTTCAGTCACCTGAAAACCGGAGGATCAGAAGTAATTATGAATCCTACCATTTATAACAGAACGCGAATCAGATGGTCGGCCCTTGGGGCAACAGTACCCTCCTCATTTGGTCTTAACAGCGGATCATCTGCCGATGTTCCTACCCATAATATTGTTAATAATTTTGCCATGGCCAACGGATTGCCTATCGATGATCCTGCATCGGGATACAATCCGGAAGATCCCTGGACAAACAGGGAGCCGCGTTTCAGCAAATTCATTGTTATTGACGGAGAAAGGTTTTCCAACATAAGTGCAGCGGAGCGATTCGCCCAATTGTATACCGGAGGAAGGCACCGCTCAGTAATCAATCCGCCCAGCATAACCGGCTATTATCAAAAGAAGTTTAACGGGATGAATCCCAACTTTACCGTATCCACCGCAGGTAACCTCTCTGCATATGTTCCTTTCCTGCGTATGGCTGATATCTATCTAATGTATGCCGAAGCTGTTATTTTCAGCACTGGTGGTACGCCTCAGAGTACCTCCGGCAATTATACCCTTACCGCTGTTGACGCAGTAAATGCAGTACGGAACCGCGCGCAATTGCCCAATCTGCTTCCTGCTTATACTTCAGACAAGAGTGTGTTTTTTGAGGAGATTGTTCGTGAAAGGGCAGTGGAACTCTTTATGGAAGGAGCCCGTTTCTGCGATCTGCGCCGTTGGAACAGGAATGGTGACCCGCGTTACCTGAATAAAACTGCTATCGATTTTCTCAGGGGAGAAAACGGAAAGCCAATTAATGTTGAGGAAAGAGTTATCGTGACAAGAGTAGCTGAGGCTAAACACAACTGGCTCCCAATACCGGTTTCCGATACCAGAATTTTTGAGGGTTTTCCACAAAATCCAGGATGGTAAGCTAAATTAATAATTAAAAACTTTAACAAATGAAGAAAAATTATTCTATAATATTAGCTTTTCTAAGTGTGGTAGTGTTATTTATCCCAAATAATGTTTTTGCACAGAAAGGAAGGTTAATTACCATTGAGTCTGTGGTAACCGACACAAGTGGAAACCCCATCGAAAATGCAGAAATCTTCAGCAATACGGCCTATACGAAAACGGATGCTGAAGGCCGGTTCTCCATAAAAATTGAACCTGGCACCAACCTGGTGGTTGAAGCCCAGGGGTTTGTCGATCTTTCCCTTACACCTGATGTCGCAATGAATCTGGTAAGAATTACTATGGAGACAGTAGAGTACCTGTATGGCAAGGATAAAAAAGTTAACCTGGCTTTCAGGAAGGTACATGAAGGCAATATCGTAGGAGCTGTGAGCATTCAAAGAACAAGTGAAATAGCTGATATTGACTTTTCTATCTGGGGAAACGATATTTTAATGGGTCGCACTGTGGGCATGTTGGGCAGCAACAATATACGTGGTATCGGAATAAATATTAACGTGGCCGATATAACCGGAAGTGGGCTGAACTCGGGAAATGCATTGTTCATTGTTGATGGGTTGCCCCGTGACATTGAATCGCTGCGTTTATCTGAGATTGATAACATTACAGTGCTGAAAGATGTAAATGCTGCCATCCTTTATGGAAGTGCTGCTGTAAATGGTGTTGTTCTCATTACAACAAAACGCGGGGAGGCTTATAAGAGCACTGCCAACTTTACAGGTAATTACGGGATTCAAACCCCGAGGACAATGCCAAAGTACCTCAGTTCATCCGACTACATGACCTATTATAACCAGGCACGGTTAAATGATGGACTTACACCTACCTATGATGATGAGACGATCGAGAATCACCGTTCGGGCAATCCATACCGTTATCCAAGTGTAGATTACTACTCCGATGAATACCTTAATTCCCACAAATCATATTTTGATTTAAACGGTGAGTTTTCCGGTGGAAATGACCTGGCAAAATACTATGCCAATGTAGGTTGGTACTCCGCCGGAAGTCTTCTCAATTTTGGGGAGGCTGAAAATGCCAGGAACAATGTTTTCAATGTCAGGGGAAATGTGGATCTCAGAATTAACAACTGGATAAAAACCTCTATCGATGCCTCATCCATTTTTGCCAATAACAAAGGGCAGAGGGGTAATTTCTGGAGTGCTGCGGCAAACACAAGACCCTACGAATTTGCACCGTTGATCCCGATAAACTTGATTCGTCCTGATCTGCCTTTGTTAACAGGCCGGAAAAACGATGTCAACGGTGAGTACCTGCTGGGCGGCAATACCAGCTTCCTTACCAATCCTATTGCAGATAGTTATTCAGGTGGTGTTTACGAGAGAATATTAAGAAAATTTTCATTCAATAACCGTGTTGATTTTGACCTGAAAGGTATTACCGAAGGATTGTCTGTCCATACCAATATCAGCTTTGATTATTTGACCAGATATGACCAGACCATTGGCAATGAATACTCCGTTTATCAGCCGACCTGGCATGCCGATGCAGACAGTATTGTCGATCTTGTGCAGCGCGGTAGAGATGCCCGCCCCGGAACGCAGTCTGTCGGAAATACCTTCTTTCACAGAAGATTCGGGTTTTACGGACTTCTCAGCTACGACAGAATATTTGAAGATCTGCACCACGTAACGGGATCGTTTCTTGGCTATGGAAGCAATTTCAAGGAGCAGGGCGATTTCCAGGGTGTCAAGCATTCTCACATGGGATTACAGTTAACCTATACCTACGACAGAAAATATATGGTTGATTTCAGCAGTGCCTATGTAAATTCCGTAAAATTGCCTGAAGGCAACAGAGGTGGCTTTTCTCCCTCACTTGGCCTTGCCTGGGTAATGAGTAATGAGGATTTTATGGAATCTTCCCAAAATGTTGATCTTTTAAAGCTGAGATTATCAGGTGGAATTCTTAAATCAGATTTCCCGATAGGTGGTTTCTTTTATTACGATAACCGTTATGGAACTTCAGGAAGTTTACCCTGGTACGATGGCAACCGGAGCCGTTCTGGTGTAATGTCCAACTGGAGCAGTAATCCGGATCTCGGGTTTGCAAAGCGCAACGAAATCAACCTGGGTCTTGAAGGGTTATTTTTTGACAAATTTCTTGGCGCTGAGGTTAATCTGTTCTATGATCTCTACAACGATCTTGTGGTTCGTCCAACCACTCTCTATCCCAGCTTTTACACCGATTTTATGCCTTATGAAAATTTTGGTGCTGAAGAATACAGAGGGGTGGAGTTCGGATTAAACCTTAACAAATCTTTTGGTGACTGGTCGTTTTACCTAGGGGCAAATGCCTTGTATGTTACCTCTGAAAGAACCATTGTAGATGAGGTATATGACAACGACTATCAATACAGGGTTGGCCGGCCGGTCGATGCAACCTTCGGTCTTGAAGCCCTTGGCCTTTTCAGGGATCAGGCTGAAATCAACAGCAGCCCGCTGCAGGCTTTCGGAACTGTCAGACCCGGGGATATCAAATACAAAGACCAGAATGGTGACGGTATCATTGATGCCAACGATGAGGTCTATCTTCGCCGCTGGCAGGCTCCGTTCTCCGGTGGCTTGCAGTTTAAGGCATCCTATAAGGACCTTACCTTATTTGTTTTGGGTGAGGGCCGCTCCGGATCTGAAACATTCAGGGAAGGCAATTACTACTGGGTTGATGGAAATAAAAAGTATTCTGAGGTGGTATTGGGTGCCTGGACTGAAGCAACAGCGAATACTGCAACCCATCCCAGGTTAAGTGCCGGTACCAACAGCAACAACCATCGCAGGTCGAGTTACTGGTTGTACAACAACGATTATTTCCACATTCGTAAAATACAGCTGACCTATACCATGCCTGACCGGATATCAAATTCGCTTTTTATGAAAAAGATGGACGTCTTTGTTGATGCATCTGATGTATGGCAGTTTGCGAAAAACCGTAAAATCAGAGATACCAGGGTTGGGAATGAACCTTATTACCGCACCTTTTCTGTGGGATTAAAGGCTAATTTTTAATTAACTTTTAAACAAAAATAGTATGAAATTATATAAAATATTTTTACTGCTGCTGGCTTCAATATTGATTATTCCTGCCTGTCAATTGTTTGAGCCGGAGGATGATAACCACAGTACAGGGGACAGATTACTCAAGGAACCCACTTTTGCTGAAGGTCTTTTAATCAGGGCATACACCTATATCCCTACCAACGACTATCGCTGGGACGAGGTAGCTACCGATGATGCCGTGACCAATGACCGCTTCAGTGCCTTTATGCGTATGGCAACCGGCGAATGGTCGTCATTATATAATCCGCAGAACCTTTGGGACAACAGCAACAGGGCAATTACCTATATCAACAGTTTCCTTGATATTGTGGAAGATGTTCAGTTTAAATGGACCGATCAAGCGCTTAATGATTTGTATATCAGGAGATTAAAGGGAGAAGCCTATGCGCTGAGAGGAGTGTTTAAATACTATCTTCTGCGGAATCACGGAGGCTATGGTTCAGATAACCAGCTGCTGGGAACACCCATCTATAATGAGTTTATAAGTACTGATGAAGACTTCAGAAAACCCAGGCCATCTTTCGCAGAGTCGTTAGCCAGCGCTTATGCCGATATTACTGAAGCTCTCAAGTATATTCCGATGGACTACGGCGATCTTCCCAATCTGGCGGCTTTACCCGCAGGGTTTGGTGAAATTACAAATATCGGTGACTACAACACAGTATTTGGTGACTTTACCCAACAGCGCATGAGCGGCCGCATTGCCATGGCCTTCAGGGCACGGTTAGCCCTCCTGGCTGCCAGTCCGGCCTTTAATCCCGGGAATACTCCTGCTTTATGGGAAGCCGCTGCCAATTACACCGGTGAGTTGCTGAATGATATTGGCGGAATTTCAGGATTCGATGCCAAAGGACATATTTTCTATCTCAAGGCGCAGGTTGACGATGTGTGGTTAACCAGTGGCGACAGGAAAGATATCAAGGAGAATCTCTGGAGAAGACCTGTCTACACCAACCGGACAAGAGAGGTTGATAACTTCCCTCCTTCACTCTATGGAAGCGGAAGGATCAACCCCACTCAGAATCTGGTAGATGCTTTCCCAATGGCCAACGGATATCCCATTTCTCATGAAAGTTCAAATTATGATCCGGCAAATCCTTACGCTAACAGGGATCCGAGGTTTGGTTTGTATATTGTTCATAATGGAAGCAGATTGAAAAATACTACCATTCTCACAGGCAGCGATGGCGGTGTGAATGCTGTAGACGCAGACCAAAACTCGACAAGAACAGGCTATTATTTGAGGAAAATGCTAAGGGAAGAGGCAAATGCCAATCCCGCATCTCCTTCAGATCAGCAACATTATAATATTCATATCCGCTACACCGAATTGTACCTGAACTATGCAGAAGCCGCCAATGAGGCCTGGGGGCCAAATTCCGGCGGGGCAAACGGCTTTACTGCAAAGGAAGTTATTGCTGCGATACGCAAAAGGGCTGGAATTACCCAACCCGATAACTACCTTCTGTCGATCAACGATAAGGATCAAATGCGTACCTTGATCCGCAATGAAAGACGATTGGAGCTTTGTTTCGAAGGACACCGTTTCTGGGATATCCGCAGATGGAAGGAAGATCTTACCACTCCTGCCAGGGGTGTTATGATTGATGGCAGTACTTATAATTATTTCACGGTCGAAGAACGTGCCTACAATAATGAGTATATGCATTACGGACCTATTCCTGACAAGGAGATTGTGAAATTCAGTTTAATTCAGAATAAGGGTTGGAATTAATTATTCTTCATAAAAATCACTGAAATATGAAAAAAATACTTTTTATACTGCTGATAATAACCGGGTTGTTTTCATGCAATAATTTTGAAATTGAGCACCCTGATTTTGATTATACCTCCGGCTATTTTCCCTATCAGTATCCTGTAAGGACTTTGGTGCTTGGCGACTATATATACGATAACTCAAATGATAATGCCAAAAAATTTATCATATCAGTTGCTATTGGTGGAGTGTATGAAAATACCAAAGACCGGGAATTCACCTTCCAGGTGGATCCGGGTCTGGCTAACAACATAAGTTTTTCGGATGGTGGAGACCCAATACGAGTCCTTCCGCAGAATTACTACACGTTGAGTTCTCCCAACAAGATTATCGTTCCCAAAGGTAAGTTCAACGGTGGGGTCGAAGTGCAGCTTACGGATGCCTTCTTTAACGATCCGGATGCCATAAAGTTAAGCTATGTTGTTCCTCTGAAACTTACAGGATCAAATGATGTTGACACCATATTGGTTGGAAGTTCGCCTAATCCGTCTGCCGATCCCCGGGAAGCCGGACAGTGGGTTACTGCACCCAAGAATTTCACCATGTTTGCAATAAAGTATATCAACGAATACCATGGAACCTATTTCCATTACGGGGTAAGCAATGTTAAGGATGCTTCCGGTGCTGTTGTTGAAAATACAACCTATAGTACTCCTTTCGTCGAAAATAACACCATTGCCAGGCTTGCAACTTCGAGGAGAAATCAGGTGTCGTTCTCCACATTTCTGAATTCTCAGGTTATGGCGAATGGCAGTATTGATCTTCTGCTCACTTTTAATGGCAATAATTGCACTGTAACAGCAGCTGATGGTTCTGATTATACTGTCACAGGTACCGGGGAGTTTAAATCAAAGGCCTATTCATGGGGCAATAAGGAGAGGGATGGAATTGTTTTGAATTTCACCGTTTCAGATGGAACCCATACTTACCAAGCATCTGATGTTCTGGTAATCAGAGACAGAGGTGTTGTAATGGAAACATATTCTCCGTCAATCAATTAACAATTTGGTAAATAAATATATCAATAACCAGGCTGATTAGTCTGGTTATTGATTTTAAATACCTGAAGAAATTCTTCTCGGTTAAGGTCTAAGAATATGGTCCGACCCGTGAATCCTAGTGGACAACTACTTCATCTTTAATCCGAGGTAAACTAAAAAAATTAACTCCCACATGATGATGAAGGGATTTTGTATTTGAATTTTACCAGGTTCATTGGAGTATTGATAACAGAACCGGAATTGCAATCCAGTGGAAATAAATGGTGTATATTTATGAGGCATTTTTCGAGATGGCATGCGCTGCAGACAACCTTAAATAAATGGAATATGTTGGCTATTATGATAATTCTAATTAAGATTCATTATGGGAAAAACCTTTAAATATCTGACCGCTACGTTTATCTTTTTACTGATAGCCCTGGTTTCGGTTGCTCAAACCGATTTTGACATCATCAAAAAAAGAGTGGTTGATGAATTGATGAAGCCGCGTGTAGATGACGACCACACTGCCAACCTGATCAATACACTGAGGGACGACGGTACCTGGCCGGGAATAAACTATGAGGATGTTTCACGTACCGGCTTTCAGCACAGCAGGCACTCTGGGAATATGGTTTCTTTGGCACGGGCATACAAAACCAGGGGCTCTAAGCACCAAAAAAGTAAAAAAGTAAAAAGTACTATTGAACGTGCCCTGAAAAATTGGGTCGATAACGACTATTTCTGCGACAACTGGTGGTACAATCAGATCGGAACACCCGATAACCTGGTTTCACTCATGCTGATTGTTGGCGATGAATTGCCCAAAGACCTGGTCGACAAAGCTCAGCCAATAATAGGCAGGGCCCATCTTACTGCCTCAGGCGCCCGGCCCAGTGGCGACAGAATCAAAATAGCCGGTATTCTTGCAAAGAATTTGCTTTTCATTGGCGATACCAAACAGTTCGACGAAGTAATGAAAGTCATTGAGGGAGAAATAAAATTCACTACTGGCTTCCGTGGATTGCAGCATGATTACAGCTTTCATCACCGCGAAGACAGGGTAAACAACACTTTGTCCTACGGACTGGGGTATGCCGATGCTTTCGCAGAGTGGGCAAACTATGTCGGCGGCACCAGTTATGCCATTTCCCGGGAGAAAATTGCCCAACTTACCGATTATTATCTTGATGGAATCTGCAAGCAATTGATTTACGGCAAGATAAATGATCCCGGAACGAAAAACCGTGATATTTCCAGGCCTGGAAGCATCCGGGCTTACGGTACTACAACGCCTGAGAGGTTAATGCGGGTTTCGGATTACAGGAAATCAGAGCTGGATGAGATAATTAAAATAAGAAAGGGGGAAGCCCCGGTAACCTTGTCTTTCGGGAAGTTTTTCTGGCAAACCGAGCATTATTCGCACCAGCGCCCCGGATATTTTACTTCAGTACGCTTATACTCCGTCAGGAACCGCAACATGGAGGAACCCTACAACAGCGAAGGCCTGAAGAATCACCACCGCGCCGATGGAACGAATTATTTGTCGCTAAATGGAGATGAATACAATAATATTGCCCCGGTTTACGACTGGCAGAAAATTCCCGGCACAACCGTCCTGCAAAAACCAAACCTCCCCGCGGAAAACCAGATTCAAAAGGATGGGCTTACTGATTTTGTGGGCGCAGTAACCGACGGTTTATATGGCGCTGTGGCCTTCGATTTTAAAAGCCCCCACGACCCGCTTTCAGCAAAAAAATCATGGTTCTTTTTCGATGAGGAATATGTTTGCCTGGGGGCAGACATCAACACCAGGGCCAGCCTTCCTGTCGCTACCACCCTCAACCAGTGCATGCTCGACGGAGAGGTTACCGCAATGGCATCCGGCCGCAAATCGGTTTTGTCGGAGGGGGAACATAAACTCGAAAACATCAGTTGGATTTTTCATGACGGTGTTGGATATCTCTTTCCGGCTCCTGTAAATGCAAATTTGATGAACATGCCCCAAACAGGCAACTGGTACGATATTAACCAGCAGTCGGATATTTCCAGGGACGATGTTACCCTGCCCGTGTTCAAACTTTGGCTTGACCACGGAACAAGGCCAGCGAAAGCTTCCTATGAATACATTGTGGTGCCGGCTGTTACTGCCGCACAGATGGAGGCCGGTAAAACCAACCGCAATATTAAGATCCTCTCCAATACCGCAGACCTTCAGGCGGTATGCAATACTGCACTGAATATTTGTCAGGCTGTATTTTACCGCGCTGGTGAACTCGATGTGACCAACAATTTAAAGGTGGTTATGGATAGCCCGGGAGTGGTGATGATTAAATCCGATGGAACCGGGGTGAAGGAGATATCAGTATCTGACCCATCCCGGAAATTAGGCAGAATGCATTTGTCGGTATCCGGTGAGGTGGCTTTCAAAGGCGATAATGTAAAATGTTATTTCGACCGGAACACCAACTCGACGGCAATTTCCATAGCTTTGCCACAAACGGTTTTTGCAGGCAGCAGTGTTTCTGTCAGATAAAAACATCTTTTTCAATTAATTCTAAATCAATATAATATGAAGATTCGATTCACATTGGTATTCGTAGCCACAGTGGTGGCATTCTTTTATGCCGGTTGCAAAAATTTTGACACGCCTCCAAAAGACGCCTTTGAAATGGATCATCCCAGGATCATGCTGCTCAAGGGCGAGGAGAAAGCGATTATGAAGTCGGTGAAGGCCAGTCCGGTATGGGCAAAAATGCACCAGACCATTCTTGATGAATGCGACAAAATCATTCCTTTGCCACCCATCGAAAGGATCCAGATTGGCCGCCGCTTGCTTGACAAATCGCGGGAAGCCTTGCGGCGGATTTTCTTCTTATCGTATGCCTATCGCACATCCGGCGAGGTAAAATATGCTGAGCGGGCCGAGAAGGAGATGGTGTATATTGCGGGATTCTCAGACTGGAACCCCTCTCACTTTCTGGATGTGGCTGAAATGACCATGGCTGTGGCCATCGGATACGACTGGCTCTATGACAGGTTGTCGCCTGAGTCGCGGGAGGTCATTCGTGAGGCAATACTGAAAAAGGGAATCGAACCCTCTATGGATTCCAAATTTAACGGATGGCTGAAGGTTACCAACAACTGGAACCAGGTTTGCAATGCAGGCATGGTTTTCGGAGCTTTGGCCATTGCCGAAGATTATCCTGATCTGGCTAAAGAGGTGATCGACCGGGCAATGGGATCAATTCACCTGCCAATGGAGGATTACGAACCCGATGGCGCTTATCCCGAAGGATATGGATACTGGAATTATGGAACTTCTTTCAATGTATTGTTTAATAATGCAATAGACAAAGCATTCCCGGGCCGTTTTGATTACAGCAATCATCCCGGCTATCTGAAAACCGGGAACTTCCTGAGGTTTATGGTCGGTCCGACCGGAGCCTCTTACAACTGGGGCGATGCTGGTGGTGGCGGAAGCCTGAGTCCTGCCATGTTCTGGTTTGCCGCCAGGAACAATGACCCGTCGTTGCTGTGGGTAGAAAAGATGTACCTTGAACGGGATGATTATTCCCGGTTCACAGGCAACCGGATACTCCCGGCTGTTATGATATGGGGCAGGGATATTGAGATAGACAAGGTTGTGGTACCTTCCCAAAAGATGTATGTCGGGCAGGGTAAAATGCCACTAATGATGGCAAGGACCTCCTGGACCGATCCCAACGCGATATACCTGGGTTTTAAAGGTGGTTCTCCTTCAGTAAACCATGGCCATATGGATATTGGCTCTTTCATTATGGAATCTGATGGCGTTCGCTGGGCCAGCGACATAGGTTCACAGAGCTACGAATCACTCGAATCCAGGGGTATGTCCATATTTGGGCGTTCGCAGGATGCGGTCAGGTGGACTATTCTGAGGCTCAACAATTTTATCCACAACACTTTAACTGTTAACGGTGAATTGCAGCGGGTAACAGGTCATGCCAAAATCGAAAAGTCCGGAGACCAGGATGACTTCACCTTTGCAGTTACCGATATGTCTTCGGTGTATGAGGGCCAACTGGTTGAATCCGTCAGGGGAGCCGCAATTGTCGGGGAAAAGTTTGTGGTAGTCAGGGACGAACTGAAAGCAGGCGCTCAGAAAGCGAAGGTTCGCTGGCAAATGCTCACAGAAGCTGAGGTTACCATCACCGGAAAGAACACGGCCACTCTTATGAGAAATGGAAAGCAGCTCAACATCAGGGTAGATGAACCGGCCAATGTTACACTGACCACCTGGAGCTCACAGCCCACTACAGATTATGATGCGACAAACCCCGGAACCATCATGATCGGCTTTGAAACGGAACTGCCTGCCAATGCTGCAGCTAACCTTGATGTAAAACTGATTCCGGCATCGTCTGGTACCGATGCGGCGTTTAATAAGAGGTTAACAGATTGGTAGTCAAAAGTATAAAAGTTATGCACCGGTCTTTTCCGGATCTAAGAGTAATAAGGTTTTAATTTAAAAGTTAAGTTGTATGAGGTTTTTGTATTCTTTATTGATCGTTTCTATTTTTACTTTCTCCTGCAAACAACCTGATCCGATGCAGGATGTGATTGAAAAAAGCTTTGATGTAATCGGTCAGCAGGCTGTGGCCATGGCCAACTATCTTGATGAAAAGGAAGGACGCTTACCCCGTTCCTATGTGGCAGATAAGGATGAAATAATAACATCCGATTCAAAATGGTGGTGCAGTGGTTTCTTTCCGGGGGTTCTCTGGTATCTGTATGAGTACTCAGGCGATAATTCCCACCGTGTGTTGGCTGAAAAGTACTCTGCCCGTGTGGAATCCGAAAAGTACAACACGTATGACCACGATATCGGGTTCCAGATCTATTGCAGTTTTGGTAATGGGTACAGATTAACGGGGCGTGATGATTACAGGGAGGTGTTAAAGGTTGCCGGAAAGAGTGCACTCGAAAGGTATAATCCGCAACTTGGCGTAATCCGATCATGGGATTTTAACAAACAGAAATGGCAGTATCCCGTTATTATTGACAATATGATGAACCTGGAACTGCTGATGTGGAATTTCCATAACACAAAGGAGACAGTGTTCCGTGAAGTAGCGGTTTCACATTCTGATAAGACAATAGAGCACCATTACCGGCCAGATAAAAGTTCCTACCATGTTGTTTCTTATGATACAATCACCGGATTACCCCATATCAAACAAACCCATCAGGGGGCGTCCGATGAATCGGTGTGGGCCAGGGGCCAGGCATGGGGTTTATACGGCTATGTAGTTATGTACCGGGAAACCAAAATGCAGCGATATCTCGATCAGGCTGTAGCCATTGCCAATCTTATGATTGATCATCAGAATATGCCCGAAGACGGGATCCCTTATTGGGATTACCTGGCTCCCGGAATACCCGGGGCCCTTACGGATGCCTCGGCAGGAGCCATTATGGCCTCAGCGCTTATCGAACTGAGTACTTTAACCTCTGGTGACCTGAGCGGAAAATATTTGTCGTTTGCTGAAAAACAGCTTACTACCTTGTCGTCGCCGGAGTATCTTGCCGATCCTGGCACCAATGGCTTTTTCATCCTGAAACGCAGCGTAGGTCACCTGCCGGGGAAAAGCGAGGTGGATGTTCCCCTTACCTACGCCGATTACTATTTTACCGAGGCATTGCTGAGATATAAGGCTTTAAAAGGTTGGTAGAAAATTTTTTATGCACCCTGCCGTTAGTATCTTAACAGCTGGCATGTTGGGGTATTCAAAAATAATCAGGAAAAAATGAAGCACATTATTTTAATTTTTATTCTCAGTCTGATATTCGCCTGTGGCAAAGCTCAAAACAGTGAGGAGAAAATCGTCATCGACGAAAGGATGAGAACCGAAACAATTTTAAACTCCTTTGTTATCGATCAGGTATGGTCGGGGCACCCTGTGGGTTTTTCTTTGCTGACGCACAACAACCGCCAGTATATCGCCTATTACAATGCCAGCCGCAATATGGTAGTGGGCCAGCGAAATCTTAATGAGGAGGGGTTCTCGCTGCATATTATGCCGCCGACCTATCGGGAAACCAGTGGTGGAACAAGCACGGTACTTAACTGGGATAGCCACAATTCCGTTACCCTGGCGGTCGATAAGGAGGGATATATCCATCTTGCGGGGAATATGCACGTGCATCCGCTGACCTATTTCAGGAGTACCCGGCCACATGATATTTCCACACTGCAGCAAATAATGAATATGGTGGGCACCGAAGAGAACAGGTGTACCTATCCGAATTTCATGCTTACCCGCGAAGGAGAACTTATTTTCCATTACCGTGACGGAGCCAGTGGCAGGGGCAACGAGATTTACAACAGGTATTCCACGGAAACCCAAAAATGGTCGAGGATGTTGGATACACCCCTCACCGACGGACAGGGAGAGATGAATGCCTACCAGACACAACCCAGGCTGCTGGAGGATAACTGGTACCATGTTTTCTGGGTGTGGCGTGATACCCCCGACTGCGAGACCAACCACGATCTGTCGTACATGAAAAGCCCGCATCTTAACCGCTGGTACAATGCTTTCGGACAGCCGGTTCAACTTCCGGCAACCATTCACGATAAATCAATTATTGTTGATCCGGTACCTCCCGGCGGAGGGATCATCAATCTGTCAGCCAGGTTGTGCCTCGACGAAAATCAAAAACCGATTTTCGTGTATCACAAGTATGATGAAAATGGAAATCTGCAATTGTATACTGCCCGCACTGAGGGTAACGCCTGGGTGTCAAAACAGCTTACCAACTGGGACTACCGGTGGGAGTTTTCCGGCAGGGGAAGTATCAACTTTGAAGTACGTCTGGGGAATTTTTCCAGGAGGGATGATGGCCGTTACGAAGTGGGCTACTGGCACATCAAATATGGAAATGGTACGCTGCTGCTCAACGAAAATCTTGAGAATATCGGCAAGGTGCTGAAACCCGAACCCATTTCTGCGGTAATAGAGCCGGAAGGGGACTTTCCCGGCCTGGCAGTCAGGACCACCGGTGACTTAGGGAAGTCGCCCGACAAGAACTTCAGGTATATGCTGAAATGGGAAACCCTGCCCGCCAACCGCGACAGGCCCTGGCCGGAGCCCTGGCCTCAACCGGCAAAGTTGTACCTGTATACGATTAGGGCATATCAGAATTAGCACTGGTGGTTCGGCTCCCCCGATTCAATCGGGGCAGCCACCGGGCTTCGGCTCCGCCATAGCGCTGTAGGCGCGGCATTATGGTAGCAAACGGCGCCCCTGTTCCCTTTCCCGTTGGTTCCTTGCATCCCGGGGCTTCGGCTCCCCCGATTCAATCGGGGCAGCCACCTGACTTTACTCAGCCATAGCGCTGTAGGCGCGGCATTATGGTAGCAAACGGCGCCCCTGTTCCCTTTCCCGTTGGTTCCTTGCATCCCGGGGCTTCGGCTCCCCCGATTCTATCGGGGCACCAACCAGTTTTTGGCATCATTATAAAAGTTACAACATGATACGAAATTTTAAAGAAATTATCGCTGGCGCACTCTTCCTACTGATTTTTCAGTTGGCCGAAGGACAGGCAGATTACCGAAAATCAATCAGTCAGTATGGGATTACCTGGGAGTTTGATAAGCCAATGCAGACCGGACAATTTGTGACCGGCGACTGGTGGGTGGTTGGACCGGCGAATATCATCAGCATCACCCCCCGGCCCGGACCCATTCCCGGTGATAAAACGGCAATCAGGATCAACCATTGGGGCGATACCAGCCTGAAGCAGGACACCACCATGCGCAATGGTTCTGCCATTGTATTTAAAGCCGGCCACAGGCAGAGTTACGACTCCCGGGGCGGGGCATTTGATCCGGGTGGAGGCATAAAACTGCCCCTGTTGCTCGAGCCCAACCTT
>CAYMXK010000042.1:17239-19145 GCA_964393915.1 uncultured Prolixibacteraceae bacterium | reverse complement strand
CAAAATATTTGCATTTTTCCAGGAATGCAGAAGTTGTCAATGTGGATAAAATGTGAAAGGTGTGGAAAATATCTACATTAAAAATAATGAATAAGTATTTTACAAAGAGGATCTTTTGGTAAAGTTGGTTTTAGGAATAAAATAGCAGGGCACTTCAGTAACAAAAAAAGACGCTACATATCTGTAACGTCTTGATTTTCAGTGGAGAATATCGGAATCGAACCGATGACCTTTTGACTGCCAGTCAAACGCTCTAGCCAACTGAGCTAATCCCCCGTTTGAGCGTGCAAATATAGAAATATTTTTTATCTGTAAACAGATACTGTTACTGAAAATTTCGCCTTTGACTTTAGAAATCATACCCAAATCCGCTCATCTATTCTAAAGCACCTGTCTCACTGCCCTGAAATGCTATCGTTTTGCTTTCAGGGGGTGATTCGATATGCAGGGACGCAGGTATGGGAGGTATTTTAATGGAAGAGGAAAAAGTAGTCTTAAAGACTGCTGAAAATCTAACCAGAAATAATATTTCGGTACGCTGTACCTGAAAATGCATCCTGATCCAATTTTCTACAAATATTTCGGTACGCTGTATCTGAAATTTCCTGCTATTCCTTTTTTCTAAGATTATTTTGCTCTGTGGCGTCTGAGTATGTCACACGAAGTATATTTTGATCCGGGGGAATCAAAATTGCGCTCAGGTAACTTTTTTCATATTATGGGTAAGAGGGTCTGGAATAATTCCTACTTTTAGTGTCGTATAAAAACATATCCCATTTTTATGAGAATTTTAATAACAGGTGCGGCTGGTTTTATCGGGTCGCATCTTGCCGAAAAGCTGTCATTTTTGGGACATGAGGTAATTGGGATAGACAATTTCTCTGACTATTATTCGCCGGAACTTAAGCACATAAACCGAAGGGATATTGAATCCAAAGGTGTCCGCGTGGTACAAGGTGATTTAAGAATTGTCAGCGATCTTGAAAAACTGCCGGGTATCTTTGATGCCGTCTTTCATCTGGCTGCCCAGCCCGGCATTTCACCGGATGTTACCTTCGAAGCCTACCTTGACAATAATGTTTCAGCTACACAGAATCTGCTGAACTTTGTAATGGAAAAATCGGTTCCGGAGTTGTTCGTTAATATTTCAACTTCATCGGTGTATGGCGCCATTGCAACCAAATCGGAGGATGAGGCACCCGGACCGGTGTCATGGTACGGGGTAACCAAGCTTGCCGCCGAACAGCTTGTGATAGCCCAGGCAAGGCTGGGCCGCCTGAATGCCTGTTCATTAAGGTTGTTTTCAGTTTACGGGCCCAGGGAGCGTCCCGATAAACTATATTCCCGCCTGATCTCCTGCGGAATAAACCAGTCGGTATTTCCTCTTTATGAAGACAGCTTGAACCATTCCAGAAGTTATACCTATGTCGGTGATATTGTTGATGGTATGGTCAAAACATTAGACTACCCGGTGGCTGTAAATAAGGCGGTAATTAATCTTGGTAACGCGGAGGAGAAATCTACCCGCGAAGGGATTGAAACCGTGGAGGACCTTCTGCGGAGAAAAATTCCCGTCAGGCTGATGTCTCCGCGAAAAGGTGATCAGTTACGGACCTGTGCCGATATCCGGCTGGCGAAAAAGTTGCTGGGGTACACCCCTTCCACCATTTTACGCACTGGACTGGAAAAACAGATTAACTGGTACATGGAGAAATTTTTGCAAATCTGATGGTTTCATCCTTTGATGATACTATTTTGCCTTCCACGATGCTTCCGGACCGTTCTGTGCACCTTTCTAACTGCACTCCACCTGAAAAGCTCGGCAGGTATTTGTCCAGAAAGTTTTGCAGATAATTATGCGAGAAGAACTTTAATGACAATTTATTGTTCCTCAACTGAAAAAATA
>CAYMXK010000042.1:11874-17229 GCA_964393915.1 uncultured Prolixibacteraceae bacterium | reverse complement strand
CCACTTAAAGGAATAAGTTTTTTTAGTCAACGCTTTTTTAAACAGCTGAGTGGGGAAACATAGAAAAAAACATGTCAATTCATTTGTTTATCAACTATATGGACAGTGTTTTCGAGTTTCCTTCAAATTTTTAAAAATAAATTTTTAAAAACGTCGTTCTGGTAAAATTTTTGTTGCATTCTCTTTATGTTCTTATGCTAGTACAGCCGCTCATGAACTGTGTTCACAGGAAGGTTTTCACAACCTTTATTTTATTTAAATGTGCTTGTATTTGTTTTTAAAGATTATTTCTATCTTTATTGCCTCGAAAAAATTGTATCTCGTTTTTGTATTAACTATCAAAAATTATAATCGTATGGAACTCAAGAAGTCGCCAAAAGCTGATCTCGAAAGAAACAAGAGAATTTTCCTGATGCTTGGTCTTGTATTGGCTTTAGGTATTGTATTACTGGCATTTGAGTGGACAGCAAGACCAACCGCAGGTTCATCCCTGGGTACCCTTGAAATGTCTGAAGTTGAGGATGAAGTTATTCCAATCACCCGCCAGGAGCAGGTACAACCACCTCCACCACCACCTCCACCACAGGTAATCGAAGTATTGAACATCGTCGACAACTCCGTTGATATTCTTGATGACCTGAGTCTATTTGATTCAGAAGCCGACAGGGAAACGTTTATTGATGTTGCGCCGGTGATTCAGACGGTTAGAAAGGAAGAGGAAGAAGATGAAGCACAGGTTTTCTTCATTGTAGAAGAGATGCCTGAATTTCCGGGAGGTGAAGCTGCCCTTCGCCGTTTTATTGCCAACTCCATTAAATATCCGCAAATTGCCCAGGAAAATGGTATCCAGGGAAGGGTATACGTGCAGTTTGTTGTTGAAAGGGATGGCAGTGTTTCCAGTGCCAGTGTTGCCCGTGGCGTTGACCCGTCGCTCGACAGGGAAGCCCTCAGGGTGGTAAATACACTTCCAAAATGGAAACCCGGCCTGCAACGTGGAAAACCCGTAAAGGTTTCCTACACCGTGCCAATCAACTTTGTGTTGCAGTAACTATCAAAAAGTTATACATTTACACTCCTGATCCGGATATGGGTCAGGAGTTTTTATTTTCAGTAAACAGACAGAAATTGTAAAATGATTGAAACATCAACGATAAGTGAAAAAGTAGTACTGGTTGGGTTGATCAGCCAGAGTCAGGACGAGAGGCAGGCCAATGAATACCTTGATGAGTTGGAATTTCTGGCTGATACTGCCGGTGCCTCTGTGCTGAAGAAATTTCTTCAACGGTTGGACAGGCCACATCCCGTGACTTTTGTAGGCAAGGGGAAGCTGGAAGAGATTGCCACCTACATTAAAGTTGCCGAAGCTGATACCGTAATTTTTGACGATGAACTTTCTCCAACGCAGCTGCGAAACATCGAAAAGATTCTGGAGTGCAAGGTGCTTGACCGTACCAATCTAATCCTCGATATTTTTGCACGCAGGGCCCAGACTGCCCATGCAAAAACCCAGGTGGAGCTCGCCCAGTATCAGTATCTGCTCCCACGGCTTACGAGAATGTGGACCCACCTTGAACGACAGCGGGGGGGTATTGGCCTTCGCGGTCCTGGTGAAACCCAGATCGAAACAGACCGTCGGATTATCCTCGAGAAAATTGCCCGACTTAAGGAGCAGTTGGTGAAAATTGATAAGCAAAAGTCTACTCAGCGCCGGAACCGCGGAAAAATGGTGCGCGTGGCACTGGTCGGATACACAAATGTCGGTAAATCAACCATCATGAACATGCTCAGCAAGTCGGATGTGTTCGCCGAAAATAAGTTGTTTGCCACACTCGATACCACCGTCAGAAAAGTGGTGGTAGGGAATCTTCCTTTCCTGCTGGCCGATACAGTAGGGTTTATCCGTAAACTTCCGCACGACCTGGTGGAATCTTTCAAATCAACACTTGATGAGGTGAGGGAATCGGATATTCTAATTCATGTGGTTGATATTTCACACCCGGGATTTGAAGAGCAGATTGAGGTGGTGAACAGTACCTTAAAAGAAATTGAGGCTGGGGATAAGCCTGTTTTCTATCTTTTTAACAAAATAGACGCTTTTTCCTATGTTGAAAAGGATGATGATGACCTTACACCGTCCACTAAAGAAAATCTGAGCCTCGATGATTGGAAAAACTCCTGGATGGCAAAGAATAACTCACCTTCACTTTTTATTTCCGCAAGGTTTAAAACCAATGTGGAAGATTTTAAGACGTTGCTCTACGAGGAGGTGAAGCGGATTCATGTACAACGTTTCCCGTTTAATGATTTTCTCTTCGAAATAGTTGATGAGGATACAGACGATGATTGGGAATAAAAAATCCGGCCAATTGGCCGGATCTTTTGTTCATTTTGGTTATATAAGGACTATTTTTTAAACTTAGGATCTGCTTTAAGCAGGTATTCGGCAATTTGCACCGCGTTGAGGGCCGCTCCCTTCTTGATCTGATCACCCACACACCAAAAGGTAATTCCGTTGGGGTTGGTGACATCTTTACGCAGGCGGCCAACATAAACATCATCTTTGCCTGATACAAACAGTGGCATCGGATATTGTTTTTCCGATGGTTTGTCAAGCAGGGTAAGTCCTTCGGCATTCTCAAACGCTGACCGGACCTCTTCCAAGGTTAATGGTTTCTCAGTTTCGAGCCAAATCGCCTCTGAATGCGCCCTTGCAACCGGAATGCGTACACAAGTTGCACTTACCTCAGTATCTGTATGCATGATTTTTTTAGTTTCCCAATTCATCTTCATCTCCTCCTTGGTGTAATCGTTATCGAGGAAAACGTCAATATGGGGAATAATATTCATTGCCAGCTGGTAGGGAAACTTGCTTATTGTGAGGTTATCGCCGTTGGCAATTTCTTTGATCTGTTGCTCCAGCTCAGCAATACCCTGAGCCCCTGCACCGCTTGCAGCCTGGTAGGTAGCCACATGGATGCGGGTAATGTGTGATAAATCTTCGATCGGTTTCAATGCTACCACCATCTGGATAGTGGAGCAGTTGGGATTGGCAATGATATTCCGGGGGCGGTTGAGTGAATCGGCGGCATTTACCTCCGGAACCACTAAGGGAATGTCGTCTTCGTAACGAAAGGCACTTGAGTTGTCAATCATTACGGTTCCAAATCTGGTGATGGTTTCTGCAAATTCTTTGGATATACCGGCGCCGGCCGAAGTCAGGGCGATATCGATATCTTTAAAATCGTCTCCGTGTTTCAATTCCTTTACGATCAGCTTCTTCCCCATGAATTCATACTCTTTACCTGCACTGCGGGCAGATCCAAACAATACCAATTCATCAAGAGGAAAGTTCCTCTCCTCGAGCACGCTGAGAAATTCCTGCCCAACTGCGCCGCTTGCACCAACAATTGCTACTTTCATTTTTGAAACATTTTTGATAATTTGAATACTTATATACTGGAAAACTCGGTAAAAATACAATTTTGTCCAAAATATCGCAATATGATTAACCTCAAGCCCAAAATCTTAACATTTTTAGCGTTTTGTGCCTTTGCAGATTTTTCTTTCATTCCCATTGCAAAGGCTGCTATTGCTGACCGGAATATGTGCCGGCAGATCTTCCCCGATGATGCTTCTGTAACTCTGGCATCGCCGGGAAGCGTTGTGATCAACGAAATAATGGCCGATCCAACTCCGCTGGTAGGATTGCCTGATTTTGAGTGGGTTGAACTATTCAATGCAGGCAATAGTACCATAAATCTTGAAGGATGGAGAATAGTTGTGGGGTCCACATCCCGCACTCTGCCTGAAACCTGGCTCGATCCGGGTGAATTTGCCATTGTTTGCAATGCTGCCGCCTCTGAAGCATTGAAACAGTGGGGGAGGAGAGCTGTAATTTCTCTTCCCGCCCTTAGAAACACCGGAAACCGGATTGCCTTGTATTCCAGGGAGGGAGATTTGGCTGATGTGGTGAACTATTCCGACAAGTGGTATTCCGACAATAAAAAAAAGGATGGAGGCTGGACGCTGGAGCGCATCGACCCTTTCAGGAGTTGCGGCGAGGCAGCCAACTGGACGGCAAGCAGAGATACGAAGGGCGGCACTCCCGGGGCTGTTAACTCAGTCTATGCCCGGAACACCGACACTACCCCGCCGGAAATTGCATGGGCAGGTGCAACTTCCTTAAACAGTGCGGAAATCTGTTTCTCTGAACCAATGGATACCCTCCTCCTCAAGCAACCTCAAAACTATTCACTGGCTGGCATCACGGGAGCGCCGGATAAAATCGGGATCAGGGGGGAGAACTGTGTAATTCTCGGTTGGAACCAGCCTATGCAGATCAATAAAACATATACATTGAGCCTGCGCAATTTAGCCGATGCCTGTGGCAACCTGCTCCCGGCGGAATCCGTCAGAATACAATGGGTTGAGCTGGAACACGGCGATGTAGTGGTAAACGAAGTATTGTTTAATCCTCTCGAAGGAGGTGTCGATTTTGTTGAGCTCCACAATCGCTCCCTAAAACGGATTGATGCCGGTAAACTAATCCTTGCCGGACGGGATAAAGATCTTGTTCTACGTCAGCATGTGCAGCTTAAAACCCTCAATAAAATAATTGAACCCGGCGAATACCTGGCAGTGACCACCAGCAGGGATATTTTGTTATCCTTTACACTTCCCGGTGCTTGGAATGTATACACAATCTGCCTTCTTTACCATCATACAACAACGACGAAGGCTGGGTAGTACTGCTTGATGATACGGAATCGATTATGGATGAATTTCATTATACAACGGATATGCATCATCAGCTTTTACATGATGTTAAAGGGGTATCTCTCGAAAGGGTCAACCCGGATGCCGGAACCACCTTCCCTGAAAACTGGCAGTCGGCTTCTTCTGATGCGGGCTATGCCACTCCCGGTTATAAGAATTCGCAATTTCAGGATGAACTGCCCCGGAGGGCAGGCCTCCGGGTTGAGCCTCAGGCATTCTCTCCCAATGGCGACGGTTTCAACGATGAATTGCTGTTGCACTATGAAACCTCCTCGCCAGGGTGGGTGGCCAATGCCTGGATTTTTGACACCTCCGGCAGAATGAAAATGCAACTGCTTAAAAACCAGTTGATGGCCGTAAGCGGAACCATCACCTGGAATGGCAACGACAACATGGGCCACTCCATTCCCTATGGCCCGTATGTTCTCTTCTTCGAGATGTATGACCTCAAAGGAAATATTGAACGCTTCAGAAAAGCAATCTATATAATTTATGATTGATGATTGATTAATGATTATTGATTAATGATTATTGATGAACGATAATGCCTATTGAATAGTCATTGATAGTCAATTATAG
>CAYMXK010000042.1:0-11774 GCA_964393915.1 uncultured Prolixibacteraceae bacterium | reverse complement strand
ATGACTACTAATGACTATTTATAATGACTACTAATGACTATTTATAATGACTACTTATAATGACTACTTCTAATTATTTCAAATTTTAATTTTTACTTTGTACTTTTAACTCTGTACATTGTACATTTCAACTTATTATAGACATCATGGCAAATCTGGAAACTACTTATTTGGGATTGAAACTGAGAAACCCGCTGGTTGCTGCCAGTTCGGGATTAACCGGCTCGCTGGAGAAGATCAGGGAACTGGGTGACGCTGGCATCGGAGCAATCGTTCTGAAGTCGATCTTCGAGGAACAGATCAATAATGAGGTGGGGGCGATGCTTTCAGAGGGTGCACAGAATATGGATTACCCTGAAGCTGAAGATTATATCCGAAACTATCTCCGCGACAACTCTATCTTCAAGCAAACCAGGCTGGTTGGGCAGGCAAAGGAGGAAACCGGACTTCCGGTGATAGCCAGTGTAAACTGTATTGCCGGCGATGAATGGACCAGTTTTGCCAGAGACCTTGAAGAAGCAGGTGCAGATGCCATTGAGCTTAATATATTTTATTTACCAACCAACCGAAACCAGAATGCCGAGGAGGTGGAGCAGTTGTACCTCAACGTGGTACGAGCGGTAAAGTCTAAAATAAAAATCCCCCTGGCGGTAAAAATAGGAAGTCATTTTTCAAATATTGTTGGAATGGCCGAAAAGCTAAAGGCCAACGGGGCAGCCGGAGTGGTAATTTTTAACCGCTTCTACGAGCCCGATATCAATCTTGATAAGCTGGAGCTTACTGCATCAGAAGTTTTCAGTTCCCCACAGGAGCTCAGGCACGGATTACGCTGGACAGGGCTTGTGTCATCGGAGGTGCCCAATCTTGAAATTGCTGCCACTACGGGAATTCATGATGGAGCAGCAGTTCTCAAGCAATTGCTTGCCGGAGCTCAGGTAGCCCAGCTTTGCTCAACGCTTTACCTGAATGGTGCGTCGGTTGTGCCGCAAATAATCAGCGAAATGACAACCTTTATGAAGAAATGGAATTTCAGGCGTATTGAGGATTTCAGGGGGCGTTTGTCATATAAAAACCTTACCGACCCAATGATGTACGAAAGGTCGCAGTTCATGAAGTACTATTCCGGCAGGAAATAGTAGCAGTATGGCTATCATATGATAAGACGGTTGTTGCTTGCCACGTTTGTCTTGCTTTGCGGGGAAGCAACCTCCCAAAGCGACAAGCTGGAAATTTTTAATAATCCGGAAAATCCTCCCACAATTGTCTACTGTAAGGGACAGTTAAGAGTAACGGATGCCGTCAGCATTGAAGGCCGTGATCTCAATCAGGCCAATGATGGTATAAAAGTTTCCATTTCGAACTACCGTTTTCAGGAGGACACCCTGATTTACAAAGGATCGGTGCCGGGAATCACTGCCAATTGGGACAATTCGAAAGGAGAAATCATATTTTCGGGCAATGCTTCTGCTGCAGGATACCAGGAAGCCATCAGGCAGGTGTTTTACGAAAACCTGGCAGAAATCCCGACTTTAGGTAACCGCAACCTGGTTGTTACCCTCAGTGATGCTGATTATCTTTCACATACCGGGCACTTCTATAAATATGTACCTGTGTTGGGCATCTGGTGGACAGCTGCCCGTGATTCTGCCCAGAATATGACCTATAACGGCCTAAAGGGGTATCTTGCCACGATAACGTCGGAAGCCGAAAACAACTTTATATGGGAAAAGACCAAAGGTGTGGGATGGATCGGCGCTTCCGATTCAGCGGCAGAAGGGGTCTGGAGGTGGGTTACAGGACCTGAGGCGGGTACCCAGTTTTGGCAGGGAGGGGCCAACGGGTCTCCGGTTAATGGCATGTACAGCAACTGGAACAACGGTGAGCCCAATAACGTGCAAAAAACATGGGGTGAGGACGAAGATTATGCGCACATTAATATGAACCCCAATGCAAAACCACGATCGTGGAACGATCTTCCCAACCGGAGTGATGGCGCTGGCAGCCAGTGGTATTATTCCCAGGGCTTCATTGTTGAGTTTGGAGGCATGCCCGGAGATCCGGTTCTGCGCCTGTCTGCCGGACAGACCATCAGTATTGAAAAGATTGCATTCTCCAATAACAGAAACCCGGAAATTTGCCGTGGTGACAGTGTTACACTTAATGTCAGTACCAATGCCCCTTACGTTTTTTCATGGTCTCCCGGGGTAAATATATCCTCGGTCACCCGTGCAAATCCCACCGTTAAACCTACGGTCAGCACAACCTACACTGCAGTTGCTTCACTTAACGACCGTTGCCGGGATACCGCAGATTTTCATGTGACCGTGCACGATCTGCCTGTCAGCTCGCTGGATGCAGCTTATCCGCTTTGCTCAGGGAGCTCCCTCGCTTTGGATCCCGGGGTGCATAAGAGTTATCTCTGGAGCAATGGCGAAACAGGTCAAACCATAACAGTCAGCCAGCCGGGGACCTATTCTGTTTCCCTGCGCAACGATTATTGCCCCCTGAGAGCGACAACCTCTGTGTTTTTCAGTCCGCGACCCGTGTTGGATGTCAATCCTGCCGACACACTGGTATGCGGAGAGCTGCGCAAACGTCTTCCCCTGTCATTGGGGGCCGGAACACTGCTATTGACTGCATTTTCACACGCCGGCAATATTATTGACGGGACTACCATAAACCCGGAACTGGTGGTGCCGGCTTTCGGGACCTACCGCTATAATCTGGAAACGACCAATCCCGACGGGTGCAGTTTTGATACCCTGATCAGTATTTCATTCCGGCACCAGCCCACAGCTGTGTTCAATGTCGATTCAGGATCGTGCTACGGCTATAATCTGCAGGTTGAGTATAAGGGTGATCGTCAGGGTGATGCCTATTTTCAGTGGTTTTCTGCCGATACGCTGTTTTCTGAAGGGCTAAACCTCGAACAGGATACCATCCCTCTGGGCAGCGGCGATGATATTGAACGCTCGGTTAATTTATCAGTAAATGAAAATGGTTGCATTGCCACCTCCCCGAAGGTGAAGGTTAAAGTGAAGCCCGATCTCGGTTTTGAACTGGGGAACACGGAGGGATGCTCGCCTCTGGATGTTCAGTTTACATCTGTAACTAAACCATCGGTTGTACAGTGGTCATGGGATTTTGGTGATGGGAAGGGTGCCCTGGAGAAAGACGCCGTGCACCAGTACCGAAATTTTTCCGATAGGGAGGAGCGCTTCTCCGTGAGCCTGAAAGTCAAAGACAACAAGGGTTGCGAAAATTCCGATATTATCAGCAATGCCATAGTGGTTTATCCGGAGCCGTTGGCTGATTTTGCTTTCCGTCCCGAACGGATACTGGTCAGTAATCCGGGGGTGGAGTTTGAAAACCGGAGTGTGTTTGCTTCTGACTACTTATGGGATTTCGGTGATGGTTCTGCCTTGAGTAATGAGGAATCGCCGAGGCACCGTTTCCCCGGACTGGGAGTTTTCGATGTGGCTCTTTTGGCTGCCAATAATTGGGGGTGTACCAATAGTACAACCCTCCAGGCGGTCGTTGTCTTCGATAAACTGTTCCCCCCGAATGCATTTTCGCCCAACAGCGTGAACGAAGAGGATCATGAATTCAGAATTTATGCTGAAGGGATTAATCCTGAGGGGTATCGTCTGAGAATATACAACCGTTGGGGAGAGGTGGTTTTTGAAAGCATTTCAGCAGAAACTGGATGGGATGGCAAAATGAAGAACGGGAACAATGCTCCGGCGGGGATATATACCTGGATAGTGCAGTACTTCGATTTCATGCAAGTTAAACACCATCAGCAGGGAACAGTGACTCTTTTATACTAATAGGCGGCTATATCACCGGAATCAGCAACCTCCGCGGATTGGCAAATCCCTCCAGTCTTCCGAAGAAAAAGGTCAGGGATATTTCATGAGAGCCATAGCTGAAATTGGAAAGCTCCGACAGGGTGTAGTCGAAACTGTAACCCAGCTGAAAATCACTTTTAGCAAGTCCGGCAAGAAAAATAACGGCATCGGGCCTGATGGTAAGGTTATTCCTGTACCAGACGCCAAGCAGAAAGGACTTCTCAATAAGATAGATGCCGGTGTTGAGCTGTTTGAAGCTACCCTGTTGTCTGTAAATCAGATTGGGCGATATCATGAATTCTCTCGAAAAAAGCCCCCTGTGAAACCTGAACAGGCGCATACCGGCATGGCCGGTGAATTTCACAGGAAGCCTTCCCAACTGGTCGCCCTCCATTATCGATTCATCGGGCCGGTTGAGGTGGTGCAGGCTAAATCCGCCGAAGACATCATTGTGCTGCCCAATAATGCCCATCCCCAGATCGGGGTAGAGTTTCTCAGCATATTCAAGGTTGGTGGGGATTCCTCCCGACACAATCCCGGAAAGCTGATCAATCATCGATGGGAATATCAGGTTGGAGGGGTCAACTTGCCTGTATACCAATCCTGCCTGCAACCCTGCCGAAATAAACGTCCAGTCATCGAGTCTCAGGTGGTAGGAATAGAAAAGCGAAGCTTCGTTGCTTCTGATAAGGTCATTCAACTGTCTGTCGCGCATGACCTGAATGCCCCAGCCGGCATGGTACCGGTCAATGAAACTGTCGTAAGAAACAGAATAGCTGTTATAGGTTGCTCCGTTACGGGGCCATTGGTTGCGATAGTTCAGACTCATCCGGGGAAGTTCGGAGGTGCCGGTTAGTGCCGGGTTCGTATAAAGCGGATTGGCAAAGAACTGAGAAAACTCAGCATCCTGTCCGCTCGCCAGCCGAAGATTTGTTAAACAAATATAGAAGAGCAAAATATGGATCCTTCTGGCCAGATTCATGTATAATGTCTTTTGTCGTCCATAATTTTTTTTCGGATGGCGTTTGTTTCAAAAACGTTTAGAGTCAGTTTACAGATCATGTGCCCCGGGAGAGGCGGGAAAATGGCCGGTATCATGCGCAGCCGGCCCTGTCGTTTTATTAAACGACGGCAGACAACATATACAGCCAATATATGAATCAGAATTATATACAGTGCAACAACTGATGGCATTATGATCCCATTTTTTATTTCCGGCATAAATGTATATACAATCATGAAACGAGCATGACAAAATTTTTGAAACAACCAAAAAATATTAATTCCGATTAGCTATCAGCACATGCAAGAAACATCGAAGATCTTAATAGAAAATTTAATTGGTGAAAAAAGTGACCAGTCTCTTCCTGATATCTGAAAAAGTAAGCAATATTTCATTCAAAAAAGGCTATTTTGCGCCGGAATTTATCTAACTGATTCAAGGTTTTGTGCCATTGGGGAGATCTAATATTTCAGGTTTAAATTATGAAAAATTTCAGGGCTTTGTCGTCGCGCATATTTCAGCGATCGCTGGATTTTATTGAAGTGTTTGGGAATAAACTGCCACATCCGGCCACCATTTTCGGACTGTTGGCATTATCGGTCATGATTCTGTCCTGGGTAACCTCGGTATTAGGTTATGAAGCCATTCATCCGGTAAACGGGTCGTCCATACAGGTCAAAAACCTGATAAGTGGCGACGGTATCCGCTGGATATATACGAATATGGTAAACAACTTTGTGATGTTTCCTCCATTGGGCTACGTTCTTGCCGTGATGATCGGACTTGGAGTTGCAGAAGGCTCAGGTTTGTTTACCGTGCTGATACGTTCACTGGTTCTCAGCTCACCCAAAAAACTTATTACGGCAGCGGTAGTTTTTGCCGGGGTAATTTCCCACCTGGCTTCCGAAGCTGGTTATGTAGTCCTGATTCCCCTGGGAGCGATGATATTTCATGCCCTGGGCAGGCATCCCATGGCGGGTCTGGCCGCCGCTTTTTGTGGCGTGAGCGGTGGTTTTGGCGCCAACTTTCTGATCGGTTCCATCGATCCCATTTTATCAGGCCTCTCCACTACAGCCGCACAGATCATTGATCCCGAAATGGTAGTCAATCCGGCGGTGAATTATTATTTTATGATTGTTTCCGGGTTTCTTGTGGTCGTGGTGGGAACCTGGGTAACCAACCGCATCGTGGAGCCACGTTTGGGTACATATGCAGGCGATGCCGAGCGCATCCCAATCCAGCAATTAACACCGTTGGAAAAAAAGGGCCTGAAATGGGCCGGATGGGGCTTTTTGTTCGTAACTGCTTTGCTTGCAATGACTGTTATTCCATCCAACGGAATCTTCCGGAATCCTCAAACCGGATCCATTCTTCATTCTCCGTTTTTAGACGGAATTATCATCGGAATTCTGGTATTCTTCATGATCCCCGGGTTGATTTATGGATATGTGCTGGGCAATATCAAAAACGATAAGGATGTAGTAAAACACATTACCGAGTCGATGAAAAGCATGGCAGCCTATATTGTACTTGTATTTTTTGCCGCACAATTTGTCTATTTCTTCAGCTACAGCAACCTGGGATTGATTGTAGCAATAAATGGTGCAGAAGGATTAACCAGGATAGGCCTCACCGGGATACCCCTTATCATGGCTTTTGTTGTGTTGTCTGCCTTTATTAATATGTTTATGGGAAGTGCTTCGGCCAAATGGGCGATTATGGCCCCCGTTTTTATACCCATGCTGATGTTGCTGGGGTATCATCCGGCATTGACGCAGGCTGCCTTCAGGATTGGAGATTCTGTTACCAACCTGATCACTCCTATGATGAGTTACTTTGCCCTGATCGTTACTTTCGCACAAAAATATGACCAGCGTTATGGCATGGGGACAATTATTTCGGCCATGCTCCCCTATACCTTCTTCCTCACCATATTCTGGATGTTGCTTCTGATGGTGTGGATGTTGCTGGGGATTCCTACCGGGCCTGACGGACCGCTCTATCTGCCGACGTAATCAAGATAGCGAAAAATTGAAAAAGCCTGGCAGCCACCGGGCTAAAGCTGTAAAGCCATCTTTGTAGCTTTCAATCGCGCACAAAATTTACAATGTGAGAGGGTCACATGGATAAAATTGTGAAAATAATGTGAAAATTAACGTAAAAGTGTAATTATTTTGCAATCTTTTATACTATTATGTTTATAAGATTGCTATACCCTAAAGGCGCAATTTCAGTTGGACGGAACCGGCCAAAACATACAGTTATTGAAAATTGAAGTTTTTGGAATAAACTGCTATTTCTGATAGTTCATTCTTTTCAAATTTATTAAATTAGCTAAATCGAAATGTATGAAGGAGTTGATGATTGAGAAATCATGCCCGTCAGGGGCAGAAGTTATTCTGGTAATTGAAGATGACCGGGATATTCGTGAGTTATTATTTAAGATGCTTTCATCAGAGGGTTACAGTGTTATTGATGCCAACGATTATCTGACCAAACCTTTTTCTGCTCAGGAACTCAAAAGTTGTGTGAAATCACAGCTTGAAAAATCAAAAACCCTGGAGAAAAGAGTTATGGAAAAAATTGAAGGATTGGAGGATTATGTTCAGGTGCGTATTGCCGAATTGGAAACCCTGATTAAACTGCATGCTTCGGAAATTGGCCGGATTTCAGAGGAGAAAATTAAACTTGAAGAAAATCTCATCAAGAGAGAAGAAGAATTCTCGAAGGAGTCATTAACAATGATAGATACCACCATTATCCTGCAAAATATTGAAAAGCAAATTAATGCGGAAGTAAACCGCCAGGACATTTCTATTAATGAGAGGAATACGCTGCTAAAACTTAAGAACCACCTCAACAACAGAAATCTTTTTGGTAGCAGCTGGACACTTTTTCAGGTGCAGTTTAATAAGACTTACCCTGATTTTCTTGGCAAAATAGTTAAATTATACCCCCATCTTTCGCAGATGGAACTCACCCTTGCCTGTGCCCTTTCCTCAAATCATAGTACCGATCAGTTAGCGAAAATGTTTAGCATATTGCCTGAGAGTGTGCGCAAGAACAAATACCGGCTAAAAAACAGAATGGGGCTCGAATACGGTAAAAGCCTCAGTGAGCATATTCTCAGACTGAGGGAAGGCGGTAATTAGATTTTTTTTTACGGCACATTATTCATTATCAGGAAGTTTTCTGGTTGCCTGATCTTAATCGTCCGGTTCTTCGTCTTCCTTACCATTTTCCGGCCGTTTCTGTTTTACAATTATTTCAAGGGTTTCAATGTAGTCGCCTTCTGCCCGCACCTTTATTTCGAATTCTGCCTGTTTCTTTTGATGAAGATTAAGTAACGCAAGCTGCGACGGATCAACGTTAATGGTATAGTGCCCGGGAGCCAGGTCCGTAATATAGAATCCACCATCTCCAAAAGTCCGGATAGTCTTCTCTGACTCATCTCCTATTTTTTGCACTTTTAGTCGAAGACCACCCTGCCCATATTTTTGTCCTTCATTTTCAATATAAGCGGTGCCCTCTGCAATTCCGCCACGGTAAAAGGGGATCTCGATTCGCTTATACCGGTTGGGGTCAGTCACAAACGAGAAGTTGTCTTTGACCGGGACAAGTGTTGGGTCAGGGAGTGCATTGCGATTAACCGACAGGTTGTACCGGTAATAGCTCTGTAACTGGCTCAGTCTTAAAATACTGTCTTTACCAACATGCATAGTCCCAACGCGGTCAATCTGTACAGCCCGGCAGGGCAGCAGGTTGTCCCCCTTGTTATAACTGCCGGAATTGTCGTTGTCGACAAACAATAGCACGGATGCTGCCCCTCCCCCGGTTTGCTGGCGGTTATTGAAGACAAGGGTTCTGTTGGAAGAGTCCCAGCCCATGCTGCCGGTTATGTTTTTTCTCATCCCGACTGCATGTTTGGAAGCGTTTATTCCTGCTGTGGAACGCACTTGTTTTAGGTCAAAAGTAAGCCCAATCTGGGCAAAAATAGTTCTGATTCCTATATTATAAATGCCACCTATGTTAAAGCGGCCATTCCTCAGAACGGATTTTGTCAATTGCAGTTCGGATGAGAGAAATCCCTGCCGGTGGATATCATATTGGATTTCTCCTTTGACAAATATTCCTCGCATGCAAGCCGGAAGCCCTGCAGCATATGGAATTGTGTATGATATTGAGGTGGTTAGCACTTCCTCACCGAAATCATATTTACTGCCCGATGCCAATAAATTTCCCTGGTAATTGATGCGATAATTTATTTTCCCGAAGCGTGAGATAAAGTCAGTTCTGAATCGTGCATATTTGTCATTCCCTGTTCTGGTTATGGTACCTCCCATCCGGAAACTCGAAGCAAATCCGGAAAGGTTGATGGGGATAAATATGTGGGCTGAAATATCTTCATCCGCCCGGCGATAATTGAAAATCGATTGTCCGTCAAAATGGGTGTACATGAAGTTGATTCCCAGGTTACTGGCATAAATAACATTTCCTGAAAGCCGGTAAAATGCACCTGGTGCGATATCTCCGCTAAAAAGATACACTTTGGCTATACGGGCGGAGAGTTGCCCATAACCTAAAGTCAATGCCCTGTTATTCAGTTTAACCGGATTTTGTGCCCCGACCGAAGCGGTAAGCCAGCTTGACAATCCCATGGCAACATGGCCGTGAAAGATCCATTCAGTTTCCAAGCTTCCGCCAAAATTGTAAGATTGTCCGCCGGGTTTTCCGGCCTGCAGATTGTACGATACCTCACCGGGGGGTAAAAAGGTGAATGGCACCTGCATCTGACGGCTGGTGTTTATTATTTCACCAGATGGGGTAAAAATTCGAAATCCAATCCGGGTTGTTCCATAGGACACCGGTATATTGAAACGGTAATAACCTGATTCGCCGGTTCGTTGATAACCTGTAAGCCGGTCATTGATATATATTTCTACTTCGGAGTCAGGCACAGTGTGTCCGTCGAACACGAATGCATCATATATGCGGCGGGGTTCAACGGGGTCGTTGCTGATCGACACGCCATTAATCCGGACAGGCTGCAGTCCGGTTGTTGCTATTTGTCCAGCGGTTATTTCAGAAAGAAATTTACTGTCGCGTACTACGTAGCGCCACCTGATATCATTGGCCGTGAGATGGCTTTTCCTGCCCTCAGGTATAATGCCAGAGGCAGTTCCCTGCAGATCGCCTCCCAGCAACTCGACACCTCCCGTAAAGGTGTATAGCAGATCTTTTACTCCTCCTGAGAATCTCCCGGTTAGAGAATAATCGAGTATTCCTCCGTCTAATAACGCCCTGTCGCGGTCGAAGGCGAGCGGATAATCTTCCATTCGTCCACCTCCCGGGTTTTGGCGACTGAGTTCCCGGGCTTTGCGTTTTTCCACCGGAAGCGCATGTTCTGTCTCAAGGCTTACCTCCAGGTTCGACATACAAACCTTGAATCGTAGTCCGAAAAGTTGCTCAAAAAGGTTGGGGGTGAGATAAAAATCTGCATCTCCAACGCGAAATTCACCGGGGATTAAATGATAGCTGTTGCCTCCCAGCGTAACCTGCATTTCCCTGAAGTTGATGCAAAAGTAATTTTCGGGATGTGGAAATTGTCCCTCCAACTCAAATTTGCCCGCATCGGCCTTGCAGTTAATTTCGAGCAGGTTGAACAGCTCTGCCACCGGAAGGTAGGACTTGTCTGTTTCGTAATCATAAACCGTATTAATATGAATCTGCCCAATTGCAGGCAGCTGGAAGGTGAGCAGGACCTCCTCTTCAACTGCTGACACAATTGTTGGTTCGACGAGCAGCAGGAGTATAAAAAGAGGCCTGGAAAACTGAAAATTGGTGATTTTTCGAATCAGGATGAAGAAATAATTCATGTTGTGTAAATGAATGGATCGGGGTTTATCCACACTTATCGACATTTGTAAGGAGGAGTCTATCTCACTGCCACCTTTGTTTTGTGCACCACACGTGGTGACTGGATCAGGTCTCCGGCCTGCATGTCATTGCGGCGGGACTCAAAGCTGAGTTCGAGCGTATAGTCTCCGGGCTTAACATTGCCTATGTCGAGCTCCATTCGCCTGACCACATCAAAGTAGGCTGTTGTAGTGTTTTGAACTTCAGCCACGACCTTTGAATTGTCGTCTCTGAGCTGTGCTGCCATGGTACCGAAAAACGGCGCGTTGCCTGTTCTTTGCAGATGAGGCCGCAGTTCAAGTTTTTTCTCATTCTGGCTGATGTCGAGCTTTTGCATTACCACTCCGGTGTTTACTTTGCCCCTTCGGTAAAAGACCGCCGTGACCTGTTCAAAGTTTAAGTTGATACTGGCAGACAGGCCTTCTTCCGGTTCCCTGGCCATCTCCGGAGCCTGTGGTTTCGACAGTACCTTCATCCGGGTATAGTAAAAGCCGTCATTGCGGATTTTCCCGGGAATTACCTGAATGCGCACTATGCGGTGGCTTTTTCCGGGCAGGACGAAGGCACGTGGAAAAGCGCGGATCACCGAATCGAGGCCAAACTGTCTGTATGCTTCCTTGTCATTGTAGTTCATCACCAGGTTACCGGCTGAATCGGAGTCAGGATAGCCAAACTTAAAGGTGATAGCCACTTCCTGCGGTTCTGTTCCGTCGTTGCTGATGTAAAGGTTGCCTACGCCGCTGCTTTCGTCAATAAATACAAACGAAGGGGCAAGCATAATTTGTCCAAGCAATGCCAGGTGACATGAACATAAAAGGAGAATGGCCAATGAAGAGAATTTTTTTATCCGGCTCATATGATTTTTTTATTTGTAGTGTTAAGTCAGGTTAATTGTCTCGTGTGCTGAATTTTGAAGCAGGAAATAAGGGGCGGCTAAGGGGGGCCGCCCCTATTTGGCAGGGTGGGGTCTTCAGACCGTCTCCCTGTCTGCCAGGTGGCAGTGG